>DJPQ01000018.1 GCA_002439805.1 Bacteroidales bacterium UBA6408 | reverse complement strand
CAGAAGATAAGCCCGCAGGCCGCGCAGCAGATGCTTCAGGCCATTCAGGCGAAGGAAAAGGAGACTCAGGACAAGGTCAACAAGGAAAAGGCCGCGGCGGTAAGGTCGCGTCAGAAGGAGAAGAACTGGTAGGGAATTATGTGCGGCGTGGCCGTGCGCATGGAGAAACGGATTGATTATGAAGAAATTGTTTTCAATAGTGCTTTTGTCGCTGGCTGCGGTTGCGGCTGCGGCTCAGACGTCGATACAGGTTCAGACGCACAATGTCGTCGATTTGAACGAGCAGTTCAGCGTGACGTTCGTGATTGAGGGCGAGAATTCGGCCTCGGACTTCAGCTGGGAGTGCCCGGAGGATTTCGACCTCGTGTGGGGGCCCCAGAAAAGCTCCTCGTCGAGCATAAGCATCATAAACGGCAAGCGGACAGCCTCGCGGCAGGCTTCCTACACCTACATCCTCATACCTAAGTCGGTCGGCGAGTTCACTCTCCCTCCGGCGAGCGCCAGAGTCAAGGGAAGCGAGATTTCCTCCCGCCCGGTCACGGTGAGCGTCATCAGGCAGGACAACTCCTCATCGGGGCAGTCCGGCTCGCAGCAGGGCCGGCAGGGAATCCCGTCCGATCCGGGCGCGGCCGGCTCCGGGAATCAGCAGGGCGGCGGTCAGAATGGCGGCAGCCAAGGCGGCAACAGGAGTGGAGGCGCGGAGCAGGCTTCTACGGGGGACATCTTCCTGAACCTCACCCTTGACAGGGCCAGTGTCGTGGTCGGGCAGCCGATTAACGCCACGCTTAAGATTTACCAGCGCACCAGTCTCTCCGGCTTCGAGAACGCCAACTTCCCGTCATTCTCGGGATTCTGGAGTCAGGAGGTGGAGGCTCCGACGAACATCGAGTTCACCCGCGAGAACTACAACGGAAAGATTTACGACGCGGCGGTGCTCCGCCGCTATGTGCTCATCCCGCAGCAGACAGGGAAGCTCACCATCGAGCCGGCGGAGCTTGTCTGCCTTGTGAACGTGCGTGTCCAGTCGCGCACGGGCAGCATCTTCGACGGCTTCTTCGACGACATCCAGACCGTGCGCAGAAAAGTCTCCTCGCAGGCCGTGACTGTAAATGTCTCGCCGCTTCCTTCCGGAGCGCCGGCATCTTTCGGCGGCGGAGTCGGCAAGTTCGGCATAAGCGCGAGACTCGCGAAGGACAAGCTCAAGGCGCATGAGGCCAACTCGCTGATTGTCACCGTCTCGGGACGCGGGAATGTCTCCCTGCTCGAAGCTCCGAAGGTCAGTTTCCCGCTCGACATGGAGGTCTATGACACCAAGATTACGGACAAGAGCGCCAAGGGCTCGCTTTCCGGTTCCAAGGAATTCGAGTTCCCGTTCATTCCGCGCAGCCCGGGAGATTTCACCATAGAGCCGATACAGTACAGCTATTATGACGCCGATGCCGGAAAGTATGTCACGGTGCAGACGCAGCCTCTTGCCCTCACTGTGGAGAAGGGGGCGGACATCCCTTCGGGGGGAACGGTCGTTCCGGGGGTTCAGCAGAATGACGTCCGCAGCCTCGGTCAGGACATCCGCTTCATATCCACGAAACCGGTCCGTCTCGGCGGCAAGGGCGAGTTCTTTGTCGGTTCGGCATTGTTCACTGCGCTGTGCCTTGCCCTGCTTCTTGTCTCCGCGCTCTGCTGGTTCGCGTTCAGAAGGATGGCCGCAAGACGCGCCGATGTCGTGGGCAGCAGGAACCGCAGGGCCACCAAGAAAGCTCTCAAACAGCTCAAGACGGCCTCCGTGTTCCTCAGGCAGAATCTCTATACCGCATTCTATGAGGAGCTTCACAAGGCCCTGCTCGGCTTCATCTCCGACAAGCTCAACATTCCTATGTCCGAGCTGAACAAGGAAAACATCTCGTCAAGGCTTGCCGAGAGGGGCGTGCCGGAAGAGACAGCGGCGGCGTTCGTCGGGCTCATAGATGACTGCGAGTTCGCCCGCTACTCTCCTTCCGCCGGCAGCGAGGCCATGCAGGCGCACTTCGACAAGGCTGCCGAACTCATATCGACAATAGACAGTTCAATAAGAAATTCAACACGTTCGGGCATGAAATCAGGAAATAAGATGCCGACCGGGGCAGCCTTGGTCGCCCTTGCCGTTGCGCTCACCTCATTCCCGGCGCAGGCTCAGGAACAGACTCTGGCCCCTCAGCCCGAACAGCCGGCTGCACAGGATGCCGCCGCTCCCCCAAGGACTGCGGCTCAGCCCCGGGAGGACTACCCGCAGCAGCTTTGGGACAGCGCCAACACCGCCTACACCCAAGGCCGCTGGCAGGATGCCGCCGACGGCTACGAGATGATAGCCTCACTCGGGCTTGAGTCTCCGCAGCTCTACTATAACCTCGGCAACGCATGGTTCAAGGCCGACAACCTAGGCAAGGCAATCGTGAACTACGAGCGCGCCCTCAAGCTTGATCCGTCTTTCTCCGACGCCAGATACAATCTCGAGTTTGCCTCCGGCCATACTCAGGACCGCATCGAGTCTGTGCCGGAGTTTGTCCTGAAGACGTGGACGCGCAAGTTCTGCTACATCCTCGACTCGGACGCCTGGGCGGTCATATTCATCGTCTTCCTCGCCCTTGCCTGTGCGGCGGCGCTGCTCTTCTTCCTTGCCCCGACCGTCGGCTGGAAGCGCACCGGGTTCATATCCGCAATCGTCTGCGTCCTTCTCGGGGGCACGGCTCTCGGCTTCTCGCTCCATCAGAGGAACGACTATTTCCTCCGCGACGAGGCCATAGTCATGAAGCCTGTCATATCCACGAAATCCTCGCCGGAGGGCACGATGGACCTTTTCATCCTCCACGAAGGCACGAAGGTCAGGATAATCGACTCTGTGGGGACATGGACGAACATCGAGATTTCCGACGGCCGTCAGGGCTGGGTTCATGCGGACGACATAGAAATTATCTAGCAATTTAACGTTAAATATAATAACATATCAATGAAGCGTAAAATTTCAACACTTCTGTGCATTCTCCTCGGGGCGATGACTCTCGGGACGAATATTTCCGCAAAGGAAAAGACTTCCGAGGAGCCTTGGAAGGATCCGAACGTGTCGGGCATCAACCGTCTGCCGATGACGGCGACGTTCGAGACGGACGGGCTCAAACTCAGCCTGAGCGGACTCTGGAAATTCAATTTCAACACCGACCTGCACACTCGCCCGACCGACTTCTACAAGGACGGCTACGACGACTCGCAGTGGGGCACGATGCCTGTTCCGGGCCTTTGGGACATGAACGGATGGTGCGACCCTATTTATGTGAACATTCCCTATCCTTGGGACGGCCACGCCCCGTACACCCCTCCGATCGTTCCGGACGAGCACAACTATGTTGGGCAGTATCGCCACAGCTTCCTTCTCGGCGACGAGTGGAAGGGCCAGGACATCATCCTGCACATCGGCTCGGCGACGTCCAACGTGCGCGTATGGGTGAACGGAAAGGAGGTCGGCTACAGCGAGGACTCCAAGCTCGAGGCCCGCTTCGACATCACAAAGTTCGTCAAGACAGGCGAGAACAGCATCGCCCTTGAGATTTTCCGCTGGTGCGACGGAACGTATGTCGAGTGTCAGGACTTCTGGAGGCTCGGAGGAATCGCCCGCGACGTCTATGTGTTCTCGAAGGCGAAGAAGCGCGTGGAGAATGTCCGCGTGAGCGGCGGCGCTGACGGACGCTACAGCATCTGGGCGGAGACGACTCCGGGCGTGGCGAAGGTACGCTGGCAGATTGTCGATGGTGACGGCGCGATTGCGGCATCCGGTGACGCAGCCGTGAACTCCAAGGTCAAGTCGGAGAACGGACTGCCTACGGTGAGCGTCGAGGGCGGACTCGCTTCGCCACGGCTCTGGACGGCGGAGGCTCCGAACCTCTACACGCTTGAGTTGATTGCCCTTGACAAGAAGGGCGTGGAGACGCAGACAGCATCGCTCAAGTTCGGCTTCAGAACCGTTGAAATCAAGGGCGGGCAACTGCTCGTGAACGGTCAGCCTATTCTCATCAAGGGCGTGAACCGCCACGAGATGAACCCGTACAAGGGCTATGTCGTTTCGCCCGCCGATATGGAGCGGGACATCCTCATCATGAAGCAGCTGAATTTCAACGCGGTGCGCACCTGTCACTACCCGGACGACCCTATGTGGTACGACCTCTGCGACAAGTACGGACTCTATGTCGTCGATGAGGCGAATGTCGAGGGACACGGCATGGGCTACGGAGACAAGGCTCTTGCCAAGAACCCTGACTACAACAAGACCATTGTCGAGAGGGGACAGCGTATGGTCCTGCGTGACTACAACCACCCTTCCGTCATCATCTGGAGTCTCGGAAACGAGACCGGCTACGGAAAGAACTTCGCCGACTCCTACGCTTGGATGAAGGGCTTCGACTCCACTCGTCCCGTGCAGTATGAGCGCGCGGTGGATGAGCCGGGATATGAGGGCACGGACATCGTGTGCCCGATGTATTGGTGGTATGACCGCTGCGAGAAATATCTCCGGTCGAATCCGACCAAGCCGCTCATCCAGTGCGAGTACGCGCACGCCATGGGCAACTCCCTCGGCGGATTCAAGGAGTACTGGGACCTCATCCGCAAGTATCCTCACTATCAGGGCGGCTTCATCTGGGATTTTGTGGACCAGGCGCTCAAGTGGCCGGTTGATGCATCGAAATACGGCACGGACCACATCTTCGCCTTCGGCGGGGACTTCAACGACTACGACCCGACCAACGACTCATTCAACTGCAACGGCGTCATAGCATCCGACCGCAGCCTTCACCCGCACGCATACGAGGCCGCCTACCAGCAGCGCAGCATCCACACCACAGCCGCTCCTGAAGCCGCCCTCGACGGCAGGGTGAGCGTCTTCAACGAGAACTTCTTCATCGACCTCTCCCGCTACGCCCTTGTCTGGACTGTAGAGTGCGACGGCGAGGCGGTGCTCTCCGGACAGGCTCCGGAGTCTCTCGGCATAGCGCCTCAGTCAGCAGGTACAGTCGTGCTCGGCTACAGCGCGGACGATGTGCTTGATGCCTGCGGAGGCTCCCTTGAGGGACACGACATCTATCTGAACGTCAGCTATCAGCTCCGGAAGAAGGACGGCATCCTGCCTGCGGGCAGCGAGGTAGCCTACGACCAGATCTGCCTCTCGGCCGCCCCTGATGCCGCATATATCCCTGAGATCCACACTTTCCAGGTCGCTGACGGCGAAAGCACCGTATCGTTCTACGGAATCATGCCTTACGAGGGCGTGCTCTCCGAGCGTGCGGATGTCTGGAAGGCTACCTTCGACAAGACGACGGGAGCGCTCGTAAGCTACACTCTCAACGATAAGCCGCTTCTCAGCCAGCCTCTTGAGCCGTGCCTGTGGCGCGCCGCCACCGAGAACGACCTCGGAGCCAACTACCGGGACGGCAAGCTGCCGGAGGGACAGAAGCTCTGGAGGGACGCCGAGTACAAGGCCGCATCGTTCGATTTCGAGGACAAGGGTGACTTCGTTCAGGTCGTGACTGAATATGCTCAGCTCGGGGACTTCGCTAAGGTCGTGGTCACCTATAATATATACGGAGACGGCTCCATCGAGGTGAGAGAGTCCCTCAAGGATGCCGGCAAGCTTTCGGAGGCTCCTCTTCTGGGCCGCTTCGGAATGCGTCTCGCGATGCCGGGCGATTTCTCGAACGTCGAGTTCTTCGGCAAGGGTCCTTTCGAGAACTACTCCGACCGCAACTCCGCCGCTCTCATGGGTCTCTATTCCCAGAGGGTTGAGGAGCAGTACCACTACGGCTATGTCCGCCCTCAGGAGTCCGGCACAAAGACTGCGCTCAAGTGGTTCCGTGTCCTGAACGACAACGGCACCGGCATCGAGATTTCGTCCGACGCGCCGTTCTCGGCCTCAGCACTTCCGTTCTCCACCGAGCAGATGGACATTCTCAAGAGCGCCCCGCGCCACTCCCTGAAGCTCAAGGCCATCGCCTTTGAAAACCAGCGCTCCAACGGCCAGACCTTCGTGAACTTCGACCTCGTCCAGATGGGACTCGGCTGCATCGACTCATGGGCCGCCCTCCCGCGAGAGGAGTACCGCATCAAGCCTCAAGAGATGACCTTCAGCTACACTCTCCGGCCTGTAGAGAATTGAGTGCTAACTAAAAGAAAAAGTTGGTAAAAAACTGCCGGCTTTTTCTTAAATCATTCCGAACATAATGGAAATAAGAAAACTCTCGGATTCTTCGGAAAGGACAGTAGCCAGAATAAATGAACTTCTGGATATGCTGAATCCCGAACATCCGCTGCTTTCACACGAGAGGCTGGAGACTGTTCTGGCCTCTCCCGAGACGACGGTCTTTGTCGCTGTGTCCGATGATGGCTGCATCGCCGGTATGCTGTCGCTTCTTCGCTGCCGCTGCATATTCGGTGACAAGTTCTGGATTGAGGATGTCGTCGTTGATTCCGCCTACAGAGGGCATGGAATAGGCCGCCTTCTTGTCGAGGCGGCAAAGGACGAGGCGGCCTCGCTCGGAGGGCACTGCATAGAACTCACATCCAATCCGTCCCGCCCTGCGGCGAGGAAACTCTACCTTTCGGCGGGTTTCGTCCCTTATGAAACAGGCGTGTTCAAGTTTTATTTGCATAGGATGTAGTTTTCAGAAAAAACTGCTATATTTGCGTCTGCAAAACACGAAAATGATAACGGATTCTTATTCTATGCTAAATAAAATGGCATGTGCTATAATGTTCATTGTCCTTGCCGCGTCATGCGGTAGGGACAATGTCGTTGTCAGCGGCGAGGCAAGTCTCACGGTCTCTGAAGATATGGCATATTCCCTGTCATTCGGAGACATCCGGGACATCATATTTCGTGACAGACTTGTCACTGACAACGGTGATTTCGGCAGTTTCGTGCTTAGGCACTCGTCTTGTGAATCCGTCTCCCGCGGCAAGATTGTCCGCATGGAGGGCGTTTCTTCCAAAAAATTGACGGGGGGGGGTACTCTCCTGAAGATTCAGGAAATAGAATGCCGTGATTCGCTTCCCGAACTATTTATCTTCCGTACTTCCTATGTCAACAATTCGTCGGAAACCATAGAGATCCTGGCATGGGAGAATGCGTCGCACGGAATTGAGTCCGATGAGCTGTGGTCGTTCCAGCCGAGTTCTACGGCGGAGCGCTCTGACTGGTGCCTTCCTGTTCCATGCGGTTTTTATAGACGAAATTATCTCGGAATGAATAACACCGACTACGGCGGGGGCATTCCGATGACATATTTGTGGAACCGTGACTTCGGCGTCGCGGCAGGACTCGACGAAAATGCGCTTCGTCTTGTGTCAATGCCTGTGGAGCGGCCTTCCGGAAGTGACGTCACCACTTCTTCCGTCAGATTTGATTTCCCCGAGCGCGTGGCTTTCGCGCCGGGTGATACCCTCAGGACATATTCCACATACGTATCCGTACATCGCGGCGACTTTTTCAACGCTCTGCGGCGCTATTCCGAAATGATGGTTTCGGAAGGCTTTTCCTTTGCCCCGTCCGAGCCGGAGGCATACGAGCCGGTGTGGTGCGCATGGGGATATGAGCGGACATTCACTCCGGAGCAGGTGATTGCCACGCTCCCGAAAGTGAAGGAACTCGGATTCAAATGGGTGGATGTGGATGACGGCTATCAGATAGCGGAGGGCGACTGGAATGTAAGGAAAGGCTTCAGCGGCGGAGAAGGGGCTATGAGAAGGATTTCCGATGCCGTCCATTCATTCGGTCTCAAGGCCAAGCTCTGGTATGCCCCTCTTGCCGCCGACCCCGGCACCGAGGTTCTCCGCAGTCACCCGCAGACCCTTCTCCGGACATTTGAGGGAGCCCCGGAATACATAACATGGTGGGACAGCTGGTATCTGTCTCCGGTCAATCCCTACACCAGGTCATACACCGACGGGGTTGTGGATATGTTCATAAGGGACTGGAACTTCGACGGGCTCAAGCTTGACGGACAGCATCTGAACTGCTGTATGCCCGATTATAATCCGTACAGCGGTCTCAATGAGCCGGAGGAGGCCGTGGAACGTATGCCGGAGTTCTTCGGGAACATATATGAAAGGATCCGTTCAATGAAGCCGGAAGCCGTCATCCAGTTATGCCCATGCGGCTGTGCGATAAATTTCTATCACCTTCGGCACTTCAATCAGGCCGTCGCATCCGACCCCACCTCAAGCGCACAGGTCAGGATGAAGGCCAAGGCATACAGGGCGCTCAACAATGACCTTGCATACTATGCCGATCATGTGGAGCTTACGGACGGCGGCCTTGATTTCGCCAGCCAGTTCGGAGTGGGAGGAGTGCCGGGCAGCAAGTTCACATGGCCCTCCGCCAATCCCGATGTTGCCGGGGACGGCTATCTTCTGACCCCGGAGAAGGAGGCCCTGCTGAAAAAATGGATAGGATTATACAACAGCATGATGCTGTCGCGGGGTCTTTATCTGAACCTGTATGACATGGCTTTCGACAAGCCGGAGGCGCACGTCATCGCCAAGGACGGGAAACTCTACTATGCATTCTATGCGGACCGGTGGAACGGCGCTCCCATCGAGCTGAGGGGACTTGAACCGGGCAAGAAGTATAAAGTGAGGGAATATGCGTCGGATGCGGGGGACAACAGCTTCATCGTCGATTCGTCCGACCCGCGGGTTCATCCGGAATTTACCGGAAGCTGGCTGATAGAGGCGGTTCCCTGCGACGAGCCATAAAGTGATGAACTGCGAGACAATAACCAATAACGCAATCATAATAACATAATCATAATGACTATGAATTCAATGCTTAGAGGACTGTTGGCATCGCTCATGATGATGTTCACGGTCAACATGGCGGCCCAGCAATACACGGTGACCGGAAGGGTTACCGACGCCGACAGCGGGCAGCCTCTGGTAGGAGTTGCCGTCATGAATTCCGACGGCGGAGGTGTCGTGACTGACGGAAACGGAAGCTGGGCGCTTTCCGCTTCCAAGGACGCGACGCTGACTTTCAATTCACTCGGTTATCTGGACGTCACGGAGAAGGTTGCCGGACGTTCCGTGATTGACGTGAAGATGACCGTCGATTCCAAGACCCTTGACGAGGTCGTCGTTCTGGGCTACACCAGCCAGAAGAAGAACGAACTTTCAAGTTCGGTGGTTTCCCTCACGCCGGAAAAGCTCAATGACGTGACCACCTCCGACCTCGGAAACCTCCTTCAGGGCAAAGTTGCCGGACTGCTAGTGATGAACTCTTCGGGACAGCCGGGCACGGACGCGGACATACGCATAAGGGGTACGGGATCCATTTCAGCGGGAGCGGCTCCCCTGTACGTCGTTGACGGCATCGCGGGAGGCTCGTTCAACCCGAATGACGTCGAGAGTCTCACCGTCCTCAAGGATGCTTCAGCGACGGCTCTCTACGGAGCGGCGGCCGCAGGCGGTGTCATCGTCGTGACGACCAAGTCTGCAAAGAGCGACAAGACAACCGTTTCCCTCAAGGCTTCCGGCGGCGTTAAGCGTGCCCTCACCGGACGCTTCCACCCTATGGACTCGGAAGAACTCTACTATTTCCAGAAGCAGATTTACTCGAAGAGCATGTTCAAGACCCTTCGCCCGAAGAGCCTTCTTGATCAGGATTTCGACTGGATGGACGCCGCCTTCCGCACAGGTTCCGTTCAGGACTACTACGTGTCCGCTGCGGGCCGTGCCGGCAAGCTCAACTATTTCGCCGGGATAAGCTACTATGACGAGAAGGGAACCCTCATCAACACCGGCTACAGGAAAGGCTCCGCGAGGGTTAACCTCTCCGCGCCTCTGGCGAAGAACCTCAAGCTGGACCTGCGTCTGAACTACAACCGGACCGCAACTCAGCAGGCCTCTTCCTATGTAACCCTTGAGGGCGCGTACCGCAATCTCCCGTGGGATATCCCATACAATGAGAAGACAGGCGAAATCCTGTATGTTGACAGCAAGGTGCGTTCCGACAACGGCAAGCCGTGGTACTCGCACGACCCGTATAACTTCCTGCATAACGAGCAGTACAACTACGCGAAATCAACGGGAGAGGACATAAACGCCGACCTCCAGCTTACATGGAATATCCTCGACTGGCTCATCTTCACCACCACCAACAGGTTCAGTTCGTCGAACTGGACATACGACGAGTTCATTGACCCCCGTACAAAGTCTCCTTCCTACAGCAACGGCTACATCTACAACAGCTTCGGAAAGAGCGCAGGCTTCGGCACGACCAACCTTCTCAAGGCGGCGAAGGATTTCGGCGGACACAGCGTTAACGGTGTCATCGGCATCGAGTACGGGCAGGGAAACAACCGCAGTATGTGGGCTTCCGGCACGGATATGCCGAACGGACAGGCCTCGCTGAGCAATGCCGTGATGTTTGAAAACGGAGGCTATGACTACCGCAACCGCTCATGGGCGGCGCTTGCACAGGCTCAGTATTCCTACCTCGGAAGATACATCGTCACCGGCTCCGTTCGCTACGACCGCACGTCCCGCTTCGCTCCTAAGGCGAGGGGCGGATGGTTTCCCGGAGTTTCCGCCGCATGGCTCATCAACAAGGAAAGCTGGATGCAGAACCAGAATGTCGTGTCCCTGCTCAAGCTCAGGGGAGGATATGGAAAGACCGGAAACGACTCCATAGAGGATTTCCTCTGGCAGGATGCCTACAAGCTTTCGGCACAGTATCAGGGCGTTGTCGCGGCTGTGCTTGAGAGGCAGCAGAACCCTCATCTCGGATGGGAGGAGGCCTATATGGCAAGCCTCGGGCTTGACGTCAGCTTCACTCCCGGCATAAACGTGACTCTCGACCTCTATGACACGAAGAACACGAACCTGCTCCTCGCAGTTCCTCAGGCCACTTCCACCGGTTTCTTTGAGTTCATGGACAATGTCGGAACGGTCAACAACAGGGGAGTCGAGCTTGCCGTCGATGCCGACATATTCAACAAGCGCGACTTCGGATGGAATCTCGGCTTCAACATCGGTTTCAACAAGAACACCGTCAGAAAACTTCCTAACGGCGAGTTTCTTCAGAAAATGTCGTCCGGACTTTCACAGCAGGTGAAGGAGGGACAGGACATATATTCGTGGTATATGCCTAAGTGGCTCGGCGTGAATCCGGAAAACGGTGACCCTCAGTGGGAGGTAGTCGGCGAGGACGGGTCAAGGACGGCAACGAACGACTACAAGTCGGCCACCTTCCAGGTTGTCGGCAAGGCGTCTCCTCTGTTCCAGGGCGGTCTGAATACCATGCTGCGCTACAAGGGTTTCTCGCTTTCAGCTAACGCGGCCTTCGTCTATGGCAACAAGGTGTTCAACGCGGCCCGCATAACCATGGACTCCGACGGTGCCTATACTGACTACAATATGATGTCGATTGACAACGGACTGGGCTGGTCACGCTGGGAGAATCCGGGCGACAACGCCACCCATCCGAAGCCGGCTCTCAACGGCAACAAGTCCGCTCACGGCGTGTCGTCCCGCTACCTTGAGGACGGCAGCTTCTTCCGCCTGAAGAACGTAACCTTCAGCTACAGCTTCCCGCAGAAGTGGATGAAGAAGATAAAGATGCAGGGAATCCGGCTCTATGTCGCGGCGGACAACATCGCCACCATATCAAAATTCTCCGGCATGGACCCTGAGGTCCGCCTCGAAAGCACGAGCTGGGAGCTTGCCGGCACATATTCCACCAACTATCCGGTTCCGTTCTCCGTTGTCGGGGGAATTGAAATCACATTCTAAAGGAGGAAGAGAAAATGAAAAAGATACTTTTGGCCCTAATGGCTCTGACCGGTCTCGTGTCCTGCACCATGGATTTCTACCGCTCCGACACGATGACTTCCAACAAGCTTAAGGAAGACCCCGGCGCCGCTGTCTATACCACGGACGGGAACTACTCCCTTTTCAAGGACGTGCTCATGTACAACAACTCCGAGTACTCCAACAACACCTATGTCCGTCACTGGTTTCAGATGACCGAGTTCCGGGGAGACAACATCTGTCTTTCAGG
>DJPQ01000031.1:21983-27926 GCA_002439805.1 Bacteroidales bacterium UBA6408 | reverse complement strand
ATTCGCTCTTTTGCAAATCCCGCCAAAAGATGAAGAAGCTCGACAGGTTCATACTCAAGTCCTTCGTGATGCCGTTCATCGCAATCCTCCTGATTGTGATATTCATCCTCATGATGCAGTTCCTCTGGCTCTACATCGACGAACTTGTGGGCAAGGGTCTGAGCATGAAGGTCATACTGGAGTTCATGATGTGGGGAGCCTGCACGCTGCTCCCGCTCTCCCTTCCGCTCGCCACCCTGCTCTCGTCAATGATGACGCTCGGCAACTTCGCCGAGAGCAACGAGCTGCTGGCGATGAAGGCGGCCGGCATATCCCTTTCAAGGATTCTTCTCCCGATAGGCGTCGTCTGCTTCATCATCAGCGTCAGCGCGTTCTTCATAGCGGACGACCTCATCCCGGTGGCATATAACCAGATTTATACCCTCCGGGAGGACATCGGAAAGACGAAGGAGGAAATCAAGATTCCGACGGGCACGTTCTACGACGGCATCGAGGGTTACATCCTGCGGGTGGAGGACCGCGACGACAAGACTGGCGTGATGCACAACGTGATGGTCTATAACCACACGGGGCACAAGGGCAACACCAGCGTGACTGTGGCGGATTCGGCGAAGATGACCATGTCCAAGGACAAGAGCTACCTCATCTTCTCGCTCTACAGCGGCTCCAACTTCGAGGAAAGCAACACGAAGAAGTACCGCGACACGACGCTTCAGCTTCAGAAAATCGAGTTCGAGCGGCAGCAGATAATCATCCCGCTTGAGAACTACGCCTTCCACAAGTCCGACTCGGCGAGGTACGGCGACCAGGTCAAGTCCATGAGCCTGAGGGAACTGAACCACGGGAAGGACTCAATCGGAGGCATAAATGAGGCGGCGCGCGCGGAGAATGTCAAGTCCGTGAACGGCTACCGTTCGGGGCTGAAGTACTACAGTCAGCTTGATTCGTCTGCGCGTGTGCGAATCACCTCGCCGTTCAAGGCCGAGAACATAGGGAAGTTCGACGACATAGACCAGGAAATAAGAGCAGTGGAGAATGCGATTCAGAAGGCAGAGGATCTTCAGAGCACCCTTTCGATGTACGCGAGCGACACGGGCTACCACACGAGGATTCTGAGGAACATCGACATCGAGATTCTGAGCAAGTTCGCCCTCTCGCTGGCCTGCTTCATATTCTTCCTCATCGGCGCTCCGCTCGGTGCGCTCATACGAAAGGGAGGCCTGGGAACACCGGCAATAATCTCGGTACTCTTTTTCGTGGCCTACTGGGTCATCGACATCTCCGGGAAGAAGCTCGCCCGCGACGGGGCGGTGTCCCCTGAACTCGGAGTGTTCATCTCAAGCTATATACTCTTCCCGACAGGGGTGTTCCTGACATGGAAGGCGGTGAACGACTCGACCCTGTTCAACATCGACAACATCAAGAGCAGATTCAGAAAAATAAAGGCAAAGTTTATGGGAATATTCAAAAAGACAAGGATAGTCTATATGGGTACGCCGGAGTTCTCGGTGGCTCCGCTCGACCGGCTCGTGAAGAAGGGATATGACATCGTCGGAGTGGTGACCGTCGCAGACAAGCCTTCGGGACGCGGTCTCAAGATGAACGAGAGCGCAGTGAAGCAATACGCAGTCGCGCACGGGATTCCTGTGCTGCAGCCGGTGTCGCTCAAGGACGAGGCATTTCTTGAGTCGCTCAAGGCATGGAAGCCGGACCTTTTCGTTGTCGTTGCGTTCAGGCTGCTTCCGGAGTGCGTCTGGAGCATTCCTAAGCTCGGGACATTCAACCTTCACGCGGCGCTTCTTCCGCAGTATCGCGGCGCGGCGCCTATCAATTGGGCCGTAATCAACGGCGAGAACATGACCGGAGTCACCACATTCATGATTGACGCGGGAATGGACACGGGAAAAATCATGTACCGCGAGCAGTGCCCTATCCTTCCGACCGACACCGCCGGCGACGTGCATGACAAGCTGATGGCGCTCGGGGCGGACCTTGTCGAGCAGACGGTGGAGTCCATCATCGAGGGCAGCGTAGAGTTCCGCATCCAGCGCAGCTTCATCCAGGGCGCGGAAATTCTGAAACCGGCGCCGAAGATTACCAAGGAGATGTGCCGCATCGACTGGAGCCGCAGCACGGCTGAGGTTTACAACCTCGTGCGCGGTCTCAGCCCATACCCTACCGCATATACCGAGATTCACCGCGGGGGCGAGGCGCCGGTCATGCTCAAGATTTTCTTCGGGGAAAAGATTACCGGCGAGGAGTTCAGGAGGATTTGCCCTTCAGGAGCGGTTCCGGGTCAGATTCTGAGCGACGGCAAGACCTACATCGCCATTGCCGCGGCCGACGGTGCGCTCTCCCTAACCGACCTGCAGCTCGCGGGCAAGAAGAGGATGGACGCGAAGAGTTTTCTTCTCGGATTCCGGAATCCGGAAGAGTACCACGCGGTGACTCCGTCCGAGCCGGAAGAAGCATGACTTATCCGAGAGACAGTGTCTGAAATGCTGCATAGATGAAAGAAATCGTGATACTTGCCGACGGGGATTTCCCCAAGACCGAATACCCTCTCTGGCTGCTCGGTGCGGCCGAGGCGGTAATCTGCTGTGACGGGGCGCTCGTGAAGTACATTGAGTTCAGCGAAGGCAAGGCCCCGGCGGCGGTCGTGGGCGACATGGACACGCTGTCGGAGGAAATGCGGACGCGGTTTGCCGACATTGTCGTGAAGTACGACGAGCAGGACTATGACGACCTCGCCAAGGCAGTAAGGTATTCACTGACAGCATATCCCGAACTGGAGAGGATTCACATTCTCGGAGCCACGGGAGGAGAGGAGGACATGACCATTGGGAACTACGGGAATCTCATGGAGTTCGGCCGCAGGCATCCCGGCATCACCTTCGACATGATTTCAGACCACACGACGGCGTTCCCGCTCCACGACAGCGAGACTTTCGACTGCGGAGCCGGGCGCACGGTGTCAGTGTTCTCCCCCGACCCGACGCTGCGGATAGCCTCAAAGGGGCTCGCGTGGCCGCTCGACGGGGTGTGCTTCGACAACTGGTGGAAGGGAATACGCAACCGTGCCACTGAGGACAGGGTCGTGCTGAAGTTCAGCCATCCCGCTCCGGTTCTCATAATACTCAACTAACACTGACACACATATATACGGACTCATATACACGAAAAACATATACACACGGCATTTTCGACGAAGACTAACACAACTCCATAAATACAGTATTTTAATAATCACACAATTATGGAAAAAAACGCTTATTTTCCCAAAACTCAGGACATCGAGAAGGCTTCGGAGAGGCTGAAGGAGATTCTCACGCCTACCCCGCTCCAGCTGAACGCTCATTTCTCAAACAAGTACGGCTGTGACGTCTATCTCAAGAGGGAGGACCTGCAGATGGTGCGCTCCTACAAGATTCGCGGAGCCTATAACAAGATTCGCTCGATTCAGCCTGAGGTGCTCAAGTACGGCATCGTCTGCGCTTCGGCGGGCAACCACGCGCAGGGTGTGGCATTTTCCTGCAACAAGCTGAAAATCATGGGCTCCATCTATATGCCCGTGACCACGCCGAGGCAGAAGATTGAGGCGGTGAGCATGTTCGGGAAGGAATATGTGGATATAGTCCTGACGGGAGACACCTTCGACGAGGCGAACGAGGCGGCTATAAAGTATGCGCAGCGCAGCGGAAAGACCTTCATTCCCCCGTTCGACGACGAGAAAATCATCGAGGGCCAGGGAACGATCGGATATGAGATCACACAGCAGCTTGACGAGCCGCTGGACTACATCTTCATCCCTATCGGAGGAGGCGGACTGGCCTCGGGGGTGGGCGCATACCTGCACCAGAAGTGGCCGGAGTGCAAGATTATCGGGGTGGAGCCTGCCGGAGCGGCGAGCATGAAGGCCTCGATTGACGCCGGTCATGTGGTGGATCTGGAGCACATCAACAAGTTCGTAGATGGAGCTGCGGTGAAGAAGCCGGGCAAGCTGACCTACGAAATCTGCCGTCAGGTGCTTGACGACATCATTCCCGTTCCGGAGGGCGCGGTCTGTTCGACCATCATCGAGATGTACAACAAGAACGCCACAGTCGTGGAGCCTGCCGGGGCGCTCTCTGTGGCGGCCCTGAGGTTCTGCCCGGACAAAATCAGGGGAAAGAAGGTCGCCTGCATCATATCGGGAAGCAACAACGACATCACCCGCATGGAGGAAATACGCGAGCAGAGCCTCGTCTATGAGGGTCTGAAGCACTACTTCATCGTGAACTTCCCGCAGAAGGCCGGGGCGCTCCTGACCTTCATCAGGGACATCATCGGGCCTTCCGACAATCTGGTCTATATCCAGTACATCAAGAAGACCAATAAGGAGGAGGGTCCTGCGCTCATCGGCATCGAGGTGGCGGCCAAAGAAGACTATGACGCGCTGATACGTCGCATGGAGGCGCACGGGGTGTCCTACGAGTACATCAATCAGAACAATAAGCTGTTCGAAATGCTGATATAAGGGCGGGGCGCCTAAAAGGCGGTCTGCCGCGTTGGACGGCTTGATAATACCCTCACAACCATCAGGGGCGGCGGGGCGCCTAAAAGGCGGTCTGCCGCGTTGGACGGCTTGATGAAATCCTCACAACCATCAGGTTGCTGCGGTGTTCATCTTCACCGTCCGCCTTGCATCCCATCCTTTTATGCATCCCCGCCCATTCAAGCTGTTTGCTTCAGGAGCGTTCTTGGTGGGGGCGGGGTATTTGCAGAAAGCAACGCAGCAGGTCGCCTTTTATCTGTCCCCGCAGCTATTTCGGCGCCATGCGGTAGAGCACGGCCGCGATTATGGCGAAGATGATGTTCGGCAGCCACAGGGCCCAGCCCGGCGGGAGGGTGTCGGTATAGACGAACATCTCGCTGAACTTCATGAAGAGGATGTAGGAGAAACTCAGGGCGATGCCGATTCCGATGTTCCAGCCGATGCCTCCGCGCCGTTTCTTGGACGAGAGCGACACGCCCATAATCGTGAGGATGAACGCCGAGAACGGCAGGGTGAAGCGCTTGTTTTTCTCGATGAGGGAATACTTGACGTTGGCGTCGCCCCTCATCTGCTGCCTCGCGATGTAGCGGTCGAGTTCCCCGTAGTTCAGAGTCTCGACCGTCTTTTTTCGCACATAGAAATCGTCAATCGTGAGCGCGATGACGGTGTCGAGCTGCTTTCCGCTCCGGATGCGGTCGGTCATGTCGTCGTAATAGTCCCGGATGAAGTAGTTTTTGAGTTTCCATCCTCCGAAAGTGCTGTCCCACACCGCCGTCTCAGCGGAGAGCTTTGATTCGAGGCGGTTTCCGTCGAAGCGCTCAAGGGTGAAGCGGTAGGCCGTGTTGTTCCATGAGCTGAAGGACTCGACAAAGACGAACTCGCCCGGAGAAATCTGGTAGTGGACATTCTTGATTTTGGCTATATTGCTGGATTTAACATACTTGGCCTCAAATTCCACCCTCGTCTTGTTAGCGTCAGGGATGACGAACAGGTTCAGACAGAGCGACAGGACGCAGATGAGCGTGGCCGCCGCCATATACGGGACCATCATCCTGTGAAAGCTGATTCCGCAGCTGAGAATCGCCACAATCTCCGAGTTCGCCGCCATCTTCGACGTGAAGAAAATCACCGTTATGAACACGAACAGAGGTGAGAACATATTCATGAAATATGGGATGAAATTCATGTAATAGTCGAAGATTATGGCCTTGAGCGGGGCTTCCTTCGCGACGAAGTTGTCGATTTTCTCGCTTATGTCGAATATGATGACGATGCCGATGATGAGCACCAGCGCGACGAAGAAGGTCAGGATGAACTTCTTGAATATATATACGTCCAGTTTCTTTGGTCTGAGAGAAAATTCCATCGTCGTGAGTTTATGCCTTGTGATATATGCTTTTGATATATGC
>DJPQ01000031.1:0-21920 GCA_002439805.1 Bacteroidales bacterium UBA6408 | reverse complement strand
TCCTTCCACATCGAGAAATCACCCGCCGCAATGTGCCTGCGGGCTTCGCGGACAAGGTCGAGATAGAACGCGAGATTGTGCTCGGAGGCTATCTGCGCGGCGAAAATCTCTCCCGCGATGAAGAGGTGACGGAGATATGCCTTCGTGTAGTAGTGATCGACGAACGAGCTTCCGCTCGGGTCGAGCTCGGAGAAGTCGTCGGCCCACTTGAGGTTGCGCATATTCATGATTCCGTTCCACGTGAACAGCATCCCGTTGCGTCCGTTGCGGGTTGGCATCACGCAGTCGAACATATCCACGCCCCTCGCGATGCCTTCGAGCAGGTTCGCCGGAGTCCCCACGCCCATCAGGTAGCGCGGGCGGTCCTGCGGCAGAATCGGACACACGAGTTCAAGCATCTCATACATCTTCTCCGTCGGCTCCCCCACCGCAAGCCCCCCGATGGCATAGCCCTCGCGGTCAAACTTCGCGGCGTGCTCGACGGCTGCCCGGCGCAGGTCCGGATAGACGCAGCCCTGGATTATCGGAAAGACCGTCTGCGAATAGCCGTAGAGCGGCTCCGTTTCGTCAAAGTGCTTCAGATAGCGCTCCAGCCAGCTCTGGGTGAGCTTCAGCGATTTCTTCGCGTACTCATAAGGCGCGTCGCCCGGACAGCACTCGTCGAGCGCCATCATTATATCCGCTCCGATAATGCGCTGAGTGTCAACATTGTTCTCCGGAGTGAAAGTATGCTTCGACCCGTCGATGTGCGAGCGGAAAGTGCAGCCTTCCGGCGTAAGTTTGCGCATCTGCGTGAGAGAGAACACCTGAAATCCGCCGCTGTCGGTAAGAATAGGCCTGTCCCAGTGCTCGAACTTGTGGAGGCCGCCGGCCTTGCGGAGAATCTCAAGACCCGGGCGCAGGTAGAGATGGTAGGTGTTGCCGAGTATAATCTCGGCCTTGATGTCCTCCACCAGGTCCCTGTGGTAGATGCCCTTGACGGAACCTACCGTCCCCACGGGCATGAATATCGGCGTCTCAATCGTACCGTGGTCTGTCGTAATCGTGCCGCACCTCGCCGATGAACCGGGGTCTTTCGCTGTAAGTCTGAATGTCATGTATCCCTATATATTATATATGACCTTATGGTTATATGCCCGGGCATATCACAAAATCTCCGAATCCACGCAAAACCTGAAAATTGTCGGGCAAATCGCCGTCAAAGATAGTAAAACTTTTTGTACCTTTGCCCGATTGCGTGGGCGTACGAAAGGTTATACTAACGCACAATAATCCATAACACATTAAAAGACAACAAAAAAGACTACAAATGGCTAAAAACATCAAAATCAGGCTCATTGTGATGAACATCCTTCAATGGGCAATCTGGGGAGCATATCTGACCTCGATGGGCAACTATCTCGTGCAGGTGGGACTCGGCAGCAAAATCGGACTGTTCTACGCGATGCAGGGAATCGTCTCCATATTCATGCCGGCGCTCATGGGAATCGTGGCCGACAAATGGCTCGGAGCGGCCAAGTCGCTGGCGCTCTGCCAATTCATCGCAGGAGCGGCAATGCTCGGAGCGGGTCTCTATGCCGCAGGGGTGGAATCGGCTGCAATAGCGACCGGAGCGACGGGCTCCGAACTCACGGCACTGATTTCAAGCACATTCAGCTTCCCTGTGTTCATCGCGCTCTACACGCTCAGCGTGGCGTTCTATATGCCGACAATCGCCCTCTCCAACTCGACGGCATACGGCATACTCGAACAGAACGGCTATGACACCGTGAAGGACTTCCCGCCAATCCGCGTGTTCGGAACGGTCGGCTTCATCGCAAGCATGTGGATTATGAATTTCTGCAAGACTTCCGCCGGAGTTTCATTCCAGAACACCTACCATCAGTTCATAATCTCCGGAGCAATCGGTCTGGTCCTCGTGGCCTACTGCTTCACTCTGCCGAAGATTAAGAAAGTCGAGGCAGAAGGAAAGCAGTCACTCTTCGACGCATTCGGGCTGAGCGCGTTCAAACTGTTCAAGGACAAGCAGATGGCCTTCTTCTTCATCTTCTCGATGCTGCTCGGAGTGGCGCTCCAGATTACAAACGGCTACGCTACGCCTTTCATCTCCCATTTCCAGGGTCTTGAAGGCTTCGCGGACTCATGGGGAGCGAAGAACGCTACCGCGATATATTCCGTGTCACAGATTGCCGAGACTCTCGGAATCCTTCTGATACCGTTCGCGATGAAGAAGTTCGGCATCAAGAACGTGATGCTCATCGCCATGTTCGCATGGGTTCTGCGCTTCGGGCTGTTCGGGCTCGGCGACACGGGCAGCGGCGTATGGATGCTCATTCTCTCCTGCATCGTCTATGGAGTCGCCTTCGACTTCTTCAACATCTCCGGCTCGCTCTATGTCAATCAGCGCACCTCGGGCAAGGTTCAGAACAGCGCCCAGGGTCTTTTCATGCTCATGACCAACGGAATCGGAGCGACGGTGGGCACTCTCAGCGCACAGGCAATCGTGAACCGGTTCACCCACACCGAAACTGTCGTCATCGACGGTGCGGAACGAGTATTCACGATGGGCAATGAACTGAGCTGCGGCCTCGACGGCTGGAGCGCCTGCTGGTACATCTTCGCCGCCTACGCCCTCGTGGTCGCGCTCCTCTTCATGATTCTCTTCAAGGCTCCTGACCAGAACGCCCCGAAGCTTGTGTAACGAAAAGCAAGACAAACACATTTATCAGGAACGGCTCGTGGGAGAAACCCGCGAGCCGTTCATTTCAGAAGCAGAAACCGACGGCGATTTCGCCGTCAAGGCGGCGGAAGGCGGTGGTGGAGACACCGAGGGTGAGACGAATGCGACGGAGGCGGAACTGAAGGCCGAGGTCGGCTGCGACGCCCCTTGGACTGCGGTCGGAGACGCGGGACCAGCATCCGGAGGAGTCTTCCCAAAGGAGGGTGCGGCTGCCGTAGCCGGCCCCGGTGTAGAGGCTGAGCCAGTCGCAGGGGCGGAAGACAAGACCCGTCGTGAAGGAAAGACGCGAGACGCGGGAACGGCCGGAGGTCCAGATGTAGCCCTCGGAGGTAGTGCCGTCGGACAGGCAGTCATACGCCGAGGCGGGACTCCGGAAATTCGACACGGCCTTGACGTAGCAGCCCCAGCGGTACTTTTCCCAACCGAGCATAAAACCTCCGGAACAGTCCGGGAAATCGAAGACACCCGACACTGAAAGGCCGGCAGGCTCACGACGACGGACCGTGACGGCGGACGAATCCGCCGGAGACGGAAGATAAACAATTGAGTCCCTGACGATTATCTCCTTCTCGACGGATGGCGGAGCAGGAGTCTTCAGTACCATTTCGTAAGTTGCAGCGGACTCTATGGGTTCCGGGAAGACATAATCCCTGATGACTCCGAAGTCCTTGTGCCTCACTGTGATTCTCATGACTTTCTCCGGGACATAGACCCAGACCTCCCCGACCTCCTGCCTCACGGCGACTATGCCCATCACCCCGACATCGAAGTCAAGGCCTTCAGCGGACGTAATCACCTTAATCAGAGCCGCCTTCCTGCCGTTCTGGTCCCGGAGAGGATGATTGCTGCGGGCATCCAGGTCCCATTCCAGCCGCCGGAACGACTGCACGGAGAAATCCCCGTCGCCGGCTGTCTGAGCCGTCAGGGAGAATGTGGCAAGAAAAATCGCGGTCACAAAGGCAATGCAGCGGAGCACTGACATTTCTGACAGCACGGCGAACCCCGCCGAATGCTGATGCCCTGTACTCCGGTGTCCAACGCGCTTTCCTGCCCGTATAAGCTGCTCTGATGACATACTGTAGGCTCCTCGATTAGAAATGATACGGACCTATGACCCCGAAATCCTTGTCCGGCGACTCCTGCCACGTACGCACATGAATCACAGGACGCTGCCAGTCGGACAAATCCACGAGAACGAAGAGGTAGCCGACGTCGGAATAGGTCGTCGAGAAATACTCCTGCCGGATTTTTATTCCGAAAAGCTGTTCCCCTTTCCCGAGCTTCACGACCTCGCTGTCCGAAAACTGGATGTTGATGTATTCCTGGCTCGCGAAGACCCGCGAAAGGTTGCGGATGTATGTCGCCTTGTTCTGACGGGTGAAGCTGACATAGCGGTTCGAGCCGTATTCGTTGCGCAGCCCCGCGCTGCGCAGGACACGCCCGGTGATTATGAGCGCGTCGTCATCGAAAATCGAGCTTATGTAGTCGAGTCTCCTGAGGGAATAGGCGGTCTTGTAGTTCTCGAGAAAATCGACGAGTATCAGACGCGCCTCCTCCGTCCAGCCCTCGTGGGAGCAGATGTCGGACGTTGCGGCGGCTCCGAGCGAGAAAGTGAGATTGGATATGAGTCCGTCCTTATTGAATGTCAAGACTATGTCCTCGACGAATCTGCGCGGGTTGCCGCTGAACGAGAACGCCATAGGGATGCCGCGACACCAGACCTCGTCACCGAGGGCGTAGAAACTAAGGTCATCGTGGGAAAGAACGCGCGCATTGCCATAGGCCACCAGACGAAGGAATATGTCGTAGCCGGTTTCAGTAAAAAGCGGGCGGACGCTCTCATATTCACATTTTTTCAGAGCATCGCATATCCTCGAAACCGCAGCCTCGTATTCCGAAGTGAACAAAACCGGTGTCAGGCTCACAGCCTTGGTCGAATCCGGAGCCGCCGCACTGAATTTTTCCCGGGACATCACGTCCATCACCTTGCTCCTGACGGCGGAGAAGTCTATTCTGCTGACCGCCACGGCATCCGGCGGAGCGTAATTGCCAGAGGCGTCAGAGCCGGCGCATTCCGCATTGTCTCCCCTTTCCAAACCGCCATGCTTCAAGCCTCGATTGTCCGGGGCATCGAAGCCCCCGGAAGGCGATCTCGCGCTGCGGCCGGAACTTTTCGCCAGCGCAGAACCGCCGCCACTCGCAGAGGCCCCGGAACCCGATCCTGTCCCGGACGCGGCTCCGAAAGCCCGCTCGACGGCCTGTACCTCACGGTAGATATGCCTCAGATGGGACGGGTCGGACTCGTAGAGTATTCTGTAGTCGTCAATCCGCGAGCCGGGATAGACCTCGATGAATCCCTTTCCGTCCTTTGCCGACAATATGCCGCTCCACTCGCGGCCGTTGAAGAAGCGGTAGTCTATGTTCCTGACAGGCTGTCCCCTGTAGGTGAAGCTCAGCTCTACGATTTCCTTGTCCGCGACGCTCTGGCGGTCGAAGCGCACGTTCATCCCCTCCAGAATACGCACCCGCCTCGAACGCAGTTCGGCTACATCCTCCGCCTTGAATCCCGGCACCGACTGCAGAAGCACCGCAGCCCATGACAGGTAGCGAAGAGCGACGTCCATCTGAAGTTTCGTCTCGGCCGTCCCGGCAATGTCCTTCATCTCGGCAATGCGCCTGCGCCGGTTCTCAAACACATTCCCGACCGCGTCACGGCGGATGTAGCGCAGAACCGTTGTCCCTTTCCTGCCTCCCGACACGGCAAAGTCGGAAGCCCCGGCGACGTCGTTCCTGTAGGTCTCCATAAGCGCGGTCTTAACCGCCTCCCTATACGGAAGTTCCACGACTCCCGCAATTTTCTTCACAAGCGCGTCCGTCGCCACACTGTCCGCCGTCCGCGTGTCCGCAGCCCGGCCCTCACCCCAAAGGAATGCCGCATCTTTCTTTATGTCAGTGATTTTCTGCGCGAAAAGGCTCAGCGGGCAGAGCAGAAGCACAGCCACGAACAAGGCGATTCCCAAGCGGTGCACCGGACGATGGCACGTCACACGCCTCCCGGCCGATGCAACCGACGCCCCTAAAATCCCCACAGCCGATGAAACCGATGCCATAAGAACCCCAATCGTATATGTATATGAACTTATACCCCGCATAGATTTCTCGCTATTCAAAACTCTCTCGCCTCCCGATATTGGGCATACGCCTGCTCAATCCTCCGCCTCTGCCCCTCGCTCATCCGTCCCTCCGCACGTGAGATCACCACCCGCAGGCTGTCAGCAACCATGCTCATATTCCCGAAATCAACGTCCCCCGAGGCGCATTTCCCGCAGAACCGCTCATAACCGGAGACTATCCCCTCCCACACCGCGTCCTGCGCTCTACGAATCCCATTGAACGCCGTCAGAAGCGACTCCGGCTCATCATCTGCCGCTCCGGACACCTCGGCAATCACGTCACCGGCAGTGCTGAAAAAACGCCAAGTCCCTCCTGCAAAACCTGCAATCACCTCACTCTCAATAAAATAAACCCTCTCGCAGGAAACCGGTACGACGACATCGCCCGCCGCATCGACCACGCCCTCACCCGAGCCGCTGCTGACGATATAATATCCATTCAGGCAATTAGTTGTGTCAAAATATTCTGCCGCATTATCGTTCACCAGGTCGCCATCACCTACAGTCTGCACCCGACATCCGCAAAGCATCGCCGGAAGCATAGAAGACGCAAGCACATATTTCAGAATCCGCATAATCTCAAAATTCATGTTCGGAAAAGCATACCCCAATGCAACATTCCTCGAAAAGAATCCAAATTTAAGAAAAAAGCCGTTACTTTGCAATCGCAATGGAGATGAGTTCGGTCATATTCGGTTCCGTGGAGGAGGGATTCGGGAACGCCGATTCCCCGGAGGTGGAGTTCGTGTATGAGTCCGTCGGGGGATATTCGCGGCTCGGACGGGCGGTAATCGACGGGAAAGTGGTGTGCATCAAGGCGTTGAAGGAAGAATATGTCGGGAATCCGGTCTATGAGGGACTGCTTGAGAAGGAATATGAAATCGGCGCCGCCGTCGAGCATCCGAATGTCTGCCGCACTCTGGATTTCCGGAGCTTCGGCTCGCTCGGGAACTGCATCGTTATGGAATGGGTTGAGGGCGAGACGCTTGAAGAGGCGCTGCGGGACGGAGAGATGACGCCGGCTCTTGCACGCAAGGTAATACTCGAACTCTGCGACGCACTCGACGCCCTTCACCACAGGCAGATTGTCCATCGGGACATAAAGCCGGGAAACATCATGCTGACCCGCAACGGACGGAACGTCAAGCTGATAGACTTCGGGCTCGCTGACACGGACACCCACGCGAGGCTGAAGATGGCGGCCGGCACTGAGTCCTACGCGGCGCCCGAACAGGTTGCCGGTTCAGTTCTCGACGAACGCAGCGACATCTACGCCCTCGGCAAGGTCATCGAAGACATCGCCGAGGTCCTGCACAGGAGCCGCTTCTGGAAAGGCATTGCCGCAAAGTGCACCGCGCCAGAAATCGACAGGAGAGTCAGCGATGCCGCCGCGCTCAAACAGTTGATTCTCAAGAAGGAACGCCTACGCAGGCAGATTCCGCTCATCATCTCAGCAGTTGCCCTCGCCGCCGCCATAGTCCTGTGGCTCTGCGCCCCGCACGTCTCCCGTCTCCACGAAGGCCACAAAATCGACGGCCTCGTCCGCGGCCTCACCGAAGAACTCCTGTCCTCCCCGACGGAATAGATGTATTTTTGCGCCACAGAAAAAACAATACATCATTAAATAACGAAAAAACATTATCTTTGCATATTATAAGATGTATTGACGATGACTAAAAATACGATGGGCACCAAATTGCCACGAAAATTAGAGCAGAAAATGCAAGTGGTAGGAGAGCAAATCAAACTGGCGCGCCTACGAAGAAATCTGAGCGTAGCCCAAGTGGCAGAACGTGCCACATGTTCTCCTTTGACCATATCTCGAATAGAGAAGGGGACCCCGACAGTGGCAATCGGAATTTATCTGCGTGTGCTGTATGCCTTGCAACTTGAAGATGACATTCTGTGGCTGGCAAAAGAAGACAAATTGGGACGAGCATTGCAAGATTTGAATTTGAAGACAAGGGAACGCGCATCAAAAAAGGAATAGACGATGGAAAAACTATATGTATATGCTGATTTTAACTGGCTGAAGGATATTGGATTCATTGGAGAATTGGGGTATGAATCACTCCGTGGCTCGGACAGCTATTGCTTTACATTCAGCGATGAATGGCTGAAAATGCACGGCGATCTGTTCTTGAGTGACGACTTGAACAACTACCCGGGTCAACAATATACGCAGCCGGGGAAAGACATATTCGGATGTTTTTCTGATGCATTACCGGACCGCTGGGGACGAACCCTGCTGTTACGGCGCGAGCAACTTCGGGCAACGGAAGAAAAGCGGCCGGTGCGACGACTATCCTCATTTGATTTCCTGACCGGCATTGATGATTTTTCCCGAATGGGCGCTTTTCGCTTCAAGGAAAGCCCTGACGGGGAGTTTATAAATACGAGCGAGTCGTTGAAAATTCCTCCATTAGCGGAAATCAGAGAATTGATTGCAGCCAGCGCAGAGATTGAGAGAAGTGAAGAGGATAATGTGCTTCCCGCCCGAAAGTGGATAGCACAACTTGTGCAGCCGGGGTCTTCATTGGGCGGAGCAAGGCCGAAAGCCAATGTAATTGACCAGGATGAAACTCTGTACATTGCCAAGTTCCCATCACGCAAAGACGATTACGATGCCGGGCTTTGGGAACATTTCAGCCATCTGCTTGCTGCAAAGGTCGGGATAAATGCGGCGAAAACTAAAGTCATTTCCACAGGCGAAAAATATCACACTCTGCTTTCTGAGCGTTTTGACAGAACAAAATGTGGAAAACGGATTCATTTTGCTTCCGCGATGACCTTATTGGGACTTACCGATGGAGACAACGCGACTACTGGGCATGGCTATCTTGATATAGTTGACTTCATCATTCAGAACTGTACGGATGTAGAACGCAATCTGCAGGAACTCTATCGCCGTGTGGCTTTAAACATCTGCATCGGTAACAGCGACGACCACTTCCGCAATCATGGTTTTCTTCTGACTGCAAAAGGTTGGACGCTATCACCGGCATACGACATAAACCCGACTCTGAATGAATGTCAGAGCCTGCTTATCTCGTCAACTTCCAATAAATCGGAGCTAAATGTCTTGCTTGAAGCCTGTGAAGACTATATGATCAATCTCAAGACAGCCGAGAGAATTGTCTCTGAGGTTGCTGAAGGAGTGAAAGGATGGCGTGAGACGGCCGGACAATTGGGCATGTCCAAAAGGGAAACAGAAATGTTCGCCGGAGTATTGGACGAAAGACACAACCGCCGATGAAAAGAACCGTCATATTGCTGGCTGCGGCGCTATTCGCGCTTTCCTGCCTGTCCGACCCGGAGCCTGGAGTGTTCCGCCGGCCGGAGGTGCGGCTGTATGCACCGGCGGAGCTGAGCTCTACGACGGCGGTGTTTGAATATGAGGTCGAATGGCCGGGGACGGATGCGATTGAAGCCTGCGGACTGTGCTGGGGCACGTCGCCGGAGCCGGAACCGGGCCTTGAAACCGTTGTTTCCGACACTCCTGGAAGCGGTCTGCACCGCGTTGAAATCACCGGGCTCGAACTCGGACAGGCCTACCGCGTCAGGGCATTCGCGGAAGGGCGGAGGGGCATATTCTACAGTCAGGAACGCATGTTCCACACGCCCGTGACCTTTGAAAGCAAGGCGTTTGAGAAGTATCTCGTTTCAAGATACGACACCGACGGGGACGGGTACATAAGCCTTGAGGAAGCGGCGGAGATTGACGAGATTGCACTTCCGGACGCCGGAGTGGCCTCGCTCGGAGGAATCGAGCACTGCACGGGACTGAAAATGCTGGACATCTCCGGAAACCCGGTGACAGAGATGAGCCTGCCGCAGCCGTCCGCGCTCGAAGAACTGGACTGTTCGGACACCGGAGTGCGGGACCTGAACGGAATCTTCACTCAGGCGAGAACGCTCCGGAAACTTTCGGCGCGAGGGATGAGCAAAGACGGCGACAAGCTCTACCTTCTGTCAAGACTTGAAAGTCTCGACATCTCCGGCAGCAGGCTCAACTCACTGAATGTCAGCCACAACACTGCTCTCATCAGCCTCACCGCCAGAAACTGCGGCATCGGCATCCTCAACCTTTTCCTCAACCCCAGAGTCAGTTTTCTCGACTGCCGGGGCTGCACTGCCCTCAAGAGCGTCAATCTTCTCGAAGGACAGGAAATCGACGGCATAAACAGGAATCTGGACAAAGGCAGGCTCATTCCCGAAGAAACCGAAGTGCTCTACACGGCAAAGATTGAGGATTCCTCGTTCCAAAGCTACCTCATCGACAAATTTGACACGGACTATGACAGGGTCGTGTCGGCGACGGAAGCCTGCGGGGTCGAAGAGATCAGGATTGACAGGAACAAGTATTCGGGAATATCCTCCCTTCACGGAATAGAAATGTTCACCTCGCTCAGGAAACTCTCCGTCGGAGGACAAAATCTCACGGCCCTCGACCTGTCTGAAAACAGAGCTCTGACAGAACTCGTGTGCGACAACAATCCGCTGAAGAGCCTGAATGTCAGCGAGTGCCGGATGCTGAGGAAGCTGTATTGCCAGAACACGGGGCTCGAAAGCATCGGACTGTCAGGCTGCCAATCTCTCGAAGAACTGTTCCTTTTCGGAAGCAGGCTCACGAGTCTCGACATACGCGAACTGTCAGCGCTCAAGACGCTCGACTGCCGTTCCAACAGGCTGAGCGGAGAACTGGACCTGTCCGGCTGCAAGGCTCTGACGCAGGTGAGCTGCAAGGGCAACGCCGGGCTCGAACGCATCATTCTCCCCTCCGGATGCACGGCAGCCGTAAGCAAGGACGAGGGCACCGAGGTCATCCTGAAATAGGGTCCGGCCGGCCGGACCGGCGAAGCAGCCTCGGGGGGGGCGCATAACGTCGCAAAGCGCCGAATCATCCTTGGGGGGGGAGACCGACGGTTCAGTCCCAGTCCCTGACCTCACCGCCGACCTCGATGCGCACCTTGTCCGGGTTGCTGTTAAGAGTGATGTTCAGCTGATGCCGGACACCGGAACGGAAAATCATCCGCCCTTCGACAAGATAGGAAACCCCGTCGTACTGAATCTCCACCAGCGGCTGCCGGTTTGTTATGTCCTGAGGAACGAGTATCGCCGTGTAGGTGTCCGGAGAAAGAGCCCTCGCAACAACAGTGGTCTTTGACGAACGTCCGTCACAGATGACCGAACCAGTGCCGAGGTTGATGAAGGCGTCAGCCACGACCCCGTGAATCCGCACCGACAGATTGTCCGGCAAATCGCCCTCAAAGCCATCGCCCTTCAGAAGACTTATCACGACCCTGCTCATCCTGTGCGAGAACTTCAGTCCTATGGTCTGCGGATAACGCACTCCGGCGGCCTTGGCCCAAAGGAAGTCGGAGCTCTCATACGCGCCGCTTACGGACTGGTCCTCCGCGACATGAAAAGGATATTCATCCACAGACGACGGCGTGCCCGGCGGGAAATATCCATACGCATCGTACAGTGTGCCGATGTTCCAGTAAAGCTTCCTCTCCGGAGTCCACGAGACGCCGTCGAACGCCAAGGTTTCGTTGTTCACGGCATTGCCGGACAGCGCGAGCGGGGAAGGCTTGCCGTCGGCATATTCCGTCATATACAATCCTACCGCATCCCCGCCTTCAAAGCCTTCGGCGGAGACTTTCGTCGCTCCGGGGTATTCGAGCCTGAAGCGAATATGCTCCAAAGAATCGTCAGCCGCCGTGTCGGTAGCCGAGCATCCTGAAATGGCTATAGCAAAAAACAATATATTATATACCAACAAATTATGTTTCATAACTCATTATTCATGGGTGACTCATTATTTTCCGTGACCTCAAAAAGTCATTTGCAGTCATCTGACAGTCCTAATCGCGAAACCGCTCCACACGACCCTCCGCCACCGGACGCTTCCCGCAAAAAACCGGGGCATTATGCAGACCCGTGCCGGACGAGCCCCCGACGGCTCCCGAGCGGGATTTCATTCTTCCGAGAGCCTGCGACTGCGCGGCGCTTTCCAGATTGTCCTTTGCGACAAATTCGTCGAAGCTGAACGTTCCTCCGGAATATTCCATTATCCTGCGCACAATCTCCTCGCGGCTTATGGTGCTGAAATACGGCATGTCGTTGTTCATGCAGCTGTTGTACTCCGAACGCCAGACACCCCTGCTGTGCATGAAGCCGCCCTCATAGACATCCACGAAGCCGCGGTATTTCTCGTGATAAATCAGGTGTTTCCACGGCACGTCCTCAGGCTTGCCGCTCAGGGAAAGATTCGCGAACCATCCCTTTGACTTGGCCGCGTTGAACTCACCGGCGTGACCGCAGCAGGTGCAGCCGCAGGCATCGATGAAGGCGTTGTGATAGATGTACTCGTCGCCGAGCTTTCCGAAGCCGTGTCCGCAGGCCTCGTGCTGGACAACGCCCCGGAAGTCCTGAGGGTAGCCGTAGTCGCTCTTCGGACAGTAGGCAATCGCGGAGCCGTCGTCGTAGAGGTAGGTCGTCCCTCCGTATTCCGACGTGTTAGGAATCATGACGACGAGGGTCTGCGAAAGGTTCTCTTCGCTCACCGTCGGCATCCGGCAGGCATAGCTGAAAATTTCAGCATAGTCGCTGTCTCCGAAACGCCCTCCGAGAGTGGCTCCGCCCTTTGCGGATGTGTTGAAGCGGTTGTATATTATCGTGTTGACGCTGCCGACACCGGACTCCGGAGAAACAGCGGCCGCCGTATAGACATTGAAGCGGCTGCGGTAGGTGCGGAAAGGCTCTATGCCGAAGAAATGTTCCACGGCCTCACCGATGTCCTCCATCAGGAGTCCCTTGCTTATGTCCTCCGCACTGTAGCCGTCGCCGAGAAAGACGACGTTCACGCCGCTTCCCTCCGTGGCGCTCTGAATGGTAATGGCCTCATCTTCCGCATATTCAAAATCATACTGCCTGACATCAACGGATACGCTGTAGTCCTTTCCCGCAAGCTTGAAGACCACCTTTCCCTCGCGGGTCTCTCCAGAAGGCATCTGCTGGAACGTGAGAGAGAGCTCGGCCTTGCCGTCCCCGGATGTCCTGTCAAGAGCCACCCAGTCCGGCTTCTCGGCAACGACCCAGTCCTCGTCGGCGTCGATGGTGATTTTTCTCGTGACGGAGGTGTTGAGCGCGGATGCTGCGGAAGGGCGGGCCGAAAGCCTGCGGTAGGCCGACACGCGCTTGAAGTCCTTCCAGCCGGTCGCCACGCGGTACTGTATGACGGCCGATTCCGGAACCTCCACCGTGAAATTGTCCTTAGGCACGCCTTCAAACGCCTGCTGCTGCACTGTCGGCGGGATGTCGCACTTGCAGACTATGCTGTTAAGTCCGAAGCAGTTCTGGAAGGCGCCTCCCTCGGAGTCGTTTCTGTCAGCAAGTATGGATTCCATACCGGATGGAAGGACAAGCCCCTCAAGGCCACGGCAGCCGGAGAATGCCCCCACACCGATGCTGATGACATTTTCGGGGATTTCGAGGACGCCTGACAGACGGGTGTTGTGGGCGAAGATCCAGTTCCCGACGGCTCGCAATGCCGCCGGAAGAACAAGCTTTCCGGAAAAGTCACAGCCGTTGAAACAATGCTCGCCGAGAGAAGTCAGGCTTTCCGGCAGCACAAGCTCCCCTCTGAACGGAGTGTTCTCGAATGCGCGGCCTTCAATCGATGAGAGCCCGTCATTCAGAACAAGGTTTCCGTCAAAGCCCGTGTTGGAGAAGCATCGCACAGGCAGCACCTTGACTCCCTTTGGAATGACAAGAGTCCCGCGAAGGTTGCCGCAGTTCGCGAAGGAGTCCTCTCCTATATATTCCAGGTTTTCCGGAAGGTGCAGTTCACCATAAAGGCAGGAACAGCTCAGGAATGTGCCCTTGCCTATTTCCACAAGGCCGTCCGGCAGTTTCAGTTCACAGGCAAAATAGCATCCGGCAAAGGCTCCGTCCCAATAGCCGAGGTAGCCGTCATAGTTGCCGATTCTCTTTAGCGTGCTCGGCAGGTTCAGGCTGCCGCTGAGAGAGGAGCAGCTCCTGAACGCGGCCTTGTCGATGAACTCAAGTCCCTCCGGAAAAGTCAGTGAACCGGCGAGCGCGTTGCAGTCAGTGAACGCGGACTCGTTGATTCCCCTCAGGCGGTCGGGAAATATGATCGAAGTCAGAGTCTTCTTGGAATTCAGGGCATAGGCAGGAATGACATCGTCTTCATTTCCGTCATATTCCTCTCCGCTGTCAAGCTGGCCACGGTCACATGCGACAATTCTCACCTCCTTGAGATTCAGCGCGGAAAGGCTTGTGAGAAGATGCCTCATCACGGCGAAATCGCGTCCGTTGATTTGCCCCGTAATCTTGAGATTGCGCACCCTGTCAATCTCCGTTGTCGCGGCGAGCGTTTCCTCCAGAGTCCCCGCCTGCGCGACATTCACGACGATGTATTCCGCCGCCGTCCAGTCGTGCGACGCCGAGTCATTCTCCCAGTCCGACACCGCGAAGTTCCCGAGAACAAGGTCGAAGTCCCCGTCCTCCTTCCTGTTCACGACGATGGTGAAGTTATGCTGACGCGAAGCGGCAAGCTCCACATCCTCCTTCACGCTGAACTTCAACGTCCTGCCGCCGACCGTGATGCTGATGAGCGCAGTGCCCGACGCGACTTTCTGCGGAACGGTCACAGCCCGCCACACGCCGCCGTTTTCATAGGGGATTATGCTGCCGCCGGCTTCCTGCGATTCAGCCGAAACCGACACCACACCGTCCGCAAGATTCACGACCGCCCCTGTCCTGAGCCCGGTCAGCATCACCTCCTTCACTGCGGTGTCCCACTCCCCGGAGCCAAATCCACCGCCTTCCTCAAGGCTCACGACAACAGATGCCATGCGATGCGTCATCTCAACATTCACGGTCCTCCCCGTAGGCGCGACATCCGCCGACTTGCCCCATAGGAAATCCGAAGCCTCATAGCCGGACATCGTCCCGTCGGAAGTGACCCTCTGGTCCCGGCTTACGGTCAGGGCAAGGGAAGCGGGATTCTCGACGTATGTATATGGATAGTAGGCATATATGTCGGCATGGGTGTTTCTGTCCTTCCAATAGATGTCCCGGCCGGCAACCCACAGGCGCTCCGCCGCAGAGTACTGGTGCCACACATTGTCTGCCCTGTTCCCCGCGTTCTTCAGTGTTCCCGGGCTTTCATTCTCGAAGTCAACGACATACACCCCGATTCTGTCCCCGTCAGCGAACCCGCCGTCGCTCACCCTTGTCTGATAGACCTGCGAGATTTCTCCGGAAAGCGAAATCGGGATTCGCTCCGAAGACGGTCCGGCGGGAGCATCCGTAATCTCCGATACGCAGGAGGCCAGAAGCACGGACACCAAGGCGGCGAAGAAGACAAGGCTCCTGAAATGAAAGAAGTTCATTCCGAGCCGCATTCCCTTTAAGGCACTCGTGATTCCCAAAGTTTTACTCAATCCGGCCATAATTTCACGCTGCATTTGAAACGAACTATCGTCGCTACTCCACGGAACCGCCATAGTCCTTTTCGTCGGTCTCCCACCCGACGATTCCGACATTTATGCTTCCGCCCGTCTTGTTCACTGTGACTGTGCAGGCATGCGCCCGTCCGGACTGCAGACTGACGCTTGTCCTGAGCGCATATTCATTCGTCCCCACCTTAATCTTCACAAGTTCCGCATTGACGACTGACTGCGGCACGACAAGGGCGGAGAATACCCCGCCGCCGTCATTTTTCGCGACAATATCCTCCGCCGCTTCCCCCACCTCAACGCCGCCGTCCTTCAGACTGGCAAATCCTTCCGTCTTCAGTCCGCAGACCCGAACCGTTGCCCCGGCCAGCTCATCGGCAGTCCATCCCGCGCCGGGCTTCAGCACGACCCTCAGACATGAGGTCAGATGCCTCATCTGAATATTCACAAGCCTTTCCGACGGCATCACGCCGATCGTCCGCCCCCAAAGAAAGTCCGAGCCGTTGTAGAGCTCCGGAGTGCTCTGGTCGGCATTCACCCGGAAAGGAACGGCCTCCATGTCAGCGACAGTCTCAGCGTAAGGGAAATAGCAGTAGAAATCAGTCACGGTCCGGTCGTCCCGGTAGTAAAGCTCACGGGATTTCAGAACGCCGCCATCGAAGGTCAGCGTCTCGTTGTCATACTGGTTCCCCGAAGCCGCCAGAGCCTCAGGCTCATTCACGACAAAAAGCCCGAGCACGTCCCCGTCCTCGAACCTTTCGTCAGCGACCCTCGTCACGACCGTCGCGACACGTATCGGTATCTCATTCCCGGAACCGTTCCCGGCATCCCCGTTTCCGGCCTTCACGCTGCAGCCGCAAGGCAGCCACCCGCAGGCAACCGCCGCAAACGCCGCCCCCGCAAAGATTTTACGTATTTTCATCTGTTCGCCTATTTATGAAACCTTAAAAAAGAAACCTGTACTCAACAATAAGAGACAAGTCTGAGTCAGTTTATTCTTTTCAAGCTTCCAATCCGCGAAAATACGCAATTTGACGGAGTTTTGCAAAAATCCGGAACCGTCCTCATCAGTTCAGCATCAGTTCCCCTTGATTTTCCGGAGCAGCCGTCCAATAATATTCATTCCGAAGCCACCGGACATTCCGGACCGCCCAACGTCGTTGTACATGCCGCACTTAGGACAGCGCACAGGAGCGGACTTTGCCGTGGCGTTCCACTCAATGTCCGGAGCCCTGAACTCCGCGCCGCAATAGGCGCACTTGCAAGTAACTATTCCACGAAGCATGGGGCTGTCTTACTTTTCAATGATGATGTCTCGTTCATCTATGTCTCCGAACCATTCGGCAAGTTTCGCCTTGGCCTTGGCCTCGACTTCCGGAGTGATGTTGTGCTGCACGAACTTGTAGGCGGCGAGGAGAGCCGCGAGGTCGTCCGTAAACCCGGCGACCGGAATGGCATCCGGAATCAGGTCTATCGGAAGGATGAAATAGCCCAACGCACCGATTATCACGGCCTTTTCCTTCGCGTCAATGTCCGGGTCCGTCAGTTCATAGTACAGAATCAGAGCCACATAGACGACCTTCACCCCGGCCTTCTTTGCCACGCTCTTAACCTTCGCCCAAAAGTTCTCGGCAGAAAAACTGCCCTGATACTTCCCGTAATCTTTAAGTATGTTCATAGTTCTTTATGTTTTATGCCTGCAAAGTTACTCCGCACCTGCGAAAATTTCGCTCGCAAGCGCGACACCTTGGCTATCCGAAATGCTTCTTTATGTTTTTTGCGTTTGCTATACCGCCCCTATGTCTGAACGCCTTATGCGCAGGTCGATAGACGAGTCGCATAGTACGGCAGTTCGTGTCCTCATGAGGAACCAGATCCTTACTATCACGCCATTTGTAGAAAGCGACTTCAAGATCAAAATCCTTAATATCAAGTCCTTGCCCACGCCACCATTCTTTCAGCAGAGCGGCCATTCTTTCCGCCATCCTTCGCTGCGCAATCTCCTGAAAACTGTTTTTGCCGCCGCCCCTTTTATCCAGAGCATCGACGGACATCCCATCATACAAATCAGTGACATCAACTATTAGTTCTTTCTCTGAAACATCCCCGAAATCAGGACTTCCATGGATATCATACACACAACTAACGAAACCAACTTTCGTACACTCTGAATAATAATTATTTGAGGGCAGCAATGTATATTCCCAATGCTGTTCATCCACATCTTCCTTTTCAACATTCGACGTTGGCACAGGATTCCAAAGAGTCCATGCATCTTCCAACGCATCCCAAGTGTTTGGAGATACCGCATTCTTGCATTTCTCGTATTCAGCATGGTCTGACAGGAAGAGTTCATCGAATTTTAGTCGCATTTCCTCCAATATATCATACTTGTCAGCGACACGTATATCCTTACGATATAGTCTATCTTGAAGCGACAAGATATACTGAAGAATCCTGTCCGATTTGCCCTTCTTCCGTTCGGGTTCTGATTTGGATTCCGATTCGGCCGTAGGAATACGATAGTTATTCTTGGGACGAGAATTGGCAGACGGAGCAATTTGGGGAGTGTTATACAGAATAATCTGCGCCAGTTTATAAAGTCCATATCCTAAGCCGTATAAAGCCAAAGCAACAACAACAAGCACTATTAACAAGGCCAGAAGCCACAAAAGCCACAGCCAGAACGGCCATGATATTTTCTGTGAACATCCCCACTGGGCAACTAAATTTTGTTCTTGCTGAATGGAAATCCCATTCACCTCGTCCAATTCCTGTCCAGCCACATATACAAATCCGCCAATATGCCTTTCGCCAATCAATGGACTGACGACAACTGTAAAATCCAGCCTTAACTGTTGTTCTGTCGCAGAAACACTCATCACATTATCTCGTAGTTTCTGCCCGTCGCAAATAAAAGCAAGTCCTTGGATTCTCCGCCCAAGGCTGTCTGCAAACATAATTAAGGCCTTGGATTTTGAGCGAATAGACTCGTCATTAAACCCGACCAAAAGCGTTTTATGAAGCTTTAATGTATCCGGAGCACACCACTTGAAAGGAGGATACTGAAGGGATTTTTCAAGGAGTTCAGGCCTACTTTTCAGCAAGCCGCTAAAGGGTTCACGATATTTTCCTCCGCCAAAATCAAATGATTCCAATTTTTCCGTATCCCCTCCCGATGAACACGACACGGCTACGAATATGGCCGTCAGCATCCAACATTTCTGCAATCTTCTCATAATTCTCTGATCGTCATAGTTCTAACGCCTCGATTTACAATGTCAAACTGAATATTTTCCGGAGTAAAGAACACCAGCGGGAACTTACTTTTATCGTACTGAACCCTAAGGTCTAAGTCCATCTCAACAGGAATTTCAAGCCGCGGCTTCTTTTCCCAAAGCGTAAATGTCAAGACCATCGTATCATGATTTAACATTTGGCTGGATATGGAATAGTAGTCATTATCCTCCAATTTAACATCGAAATCCAAGCCGGACTTAACAATTTCAGGGTGGTTTGTTGAAAACGACACCGAGACATTATGGTTTTGGTTTACATTTGACGTCAGTCTAAGGTCAGTATTTATAAATGTGACATTGACATCCATTGATTGTATAAGCCACATTTGAGCTGTATTCTCCACAATATCAGCAATTTCCGCCTCTTTAGCATCCGGCGTGAGCATCACATAGAAAGCAAAATAGTATTTCCCGCCTGAAACATCAGCCCAATTCTTCAAACGAGAATAGAGTTCTTCCTTCTCCGGGCCACAATTATGAAGACCATCAGTAAGAAGAAACAAATAGTTCACTTTAGTAGAGTCTATCAATTCCTCACCAACAGACCATGCATCAGCAATATTTGTGTCGCCTCGCTGAATTCCCAGTAATTCTATCTGGTTTATTATTTTCTCCTTATCCGCGGAAGTTCCGACAATTGGCGCGTGAGGTTTATCCGTAAACGGGACGATAACAATTTCGACATCGTCTGAAGTCAAATTGCTTATTGATAACACCAACTTTGACTTTACGGCGCCAAAGATATTCTCGGATGGAAACACCCCGCGTCCCTCCATTGAAGCCGTGACGTCAACAAGGTAAATACGCTTTTCCGGTCTATGCACCTGCCCATATACACACAGACAAGCAAGGAAACAGAAAAGAAAGGCCAGTAATCTTTTCATAGACTTTCAGTACTAAAATGCTATTTGCTCATTGCATCTATCGCCGTCTTTCCCATAACAGTAATCGCACCAATTGCAATTATCGCAACGGCGCCTATTTTCCCGGCTTTAGTCGTCTTTGGATCCTTCATCATATCGATGCCTTTTTCCAAAAGACCGCCATTGCTTTTTTGTAGTTCACCCATAATCACTCAGAACATTAAGTTATACCATATGATTTTGCAAAGAAACACAATCAGCAGATTTCAATCAAGTTCATTTCGGTTCATTTGAGTTCGGGGGGGGGGCAGTTCTGACGGCGGAACGGAACTTATGTTGCACTGATTTTCCAACACTTATGTCTGACCTTGCAGTCATTACATAAAACATGTAACATAATAAATGTAACGCACGGCGGGAAGCGGAGTGAAATCCCAGATATCCTAACCCCAGAAATCGTGTAAATTTTGGGATTAGGATTTATTTTTATGACAACGGCATCCGCAACGCCATACTCCAGAACTTCGCGCCTCTGGCCATGCGGCAGGACACCGGGGCGCTGTGGGAGAATTTCGTCATCAGCGAAAGGATTAAAATGAACCTTTTCTGCGCTCGGCAGTCCAAATGAATTTGAGACTGCCGAGCGCAGAAAAGTGGCGTATGAAATACGGATGAGAAAGATGACGCAGGTTATTTTGAAGGCTTCTAAGCCATCGGAACAGCTGCTCCAAAGTCACCGAATGATTCACCACGTCATCATGAGAACCGGCGGAGAGTCCGAATGAGGTCACCGGAACGGCATGGATTAGTACATCAGGCCGAAATGCCACAGCGGAAGAGTGCGATAGCCGGGAAAATCAACGTCATCCTTGACAACAAACGAATTCGGTACGCCACTTATCTGCCTTTGCTTCTTGGATTGCCCGCCAACCTCAAAGGTGTAGTCTCCGATTCGGAAGTCGCCATTTGCATCCGCACTCGCTACGGTGTGACATACAGATGTCTGTGCGAAGAAAAATGTCTCTCTTACATTGCCCGTTTCAGGAATGTTGTCGGCAAGCGCATACACGAGACTTGTATTCGCGAGATAGACCTTATCTACTTTCTCCAGAATTTTCATTCCGGTGTCCGCCGTATGCAGCTGACGGACAAGACCGGATTTTTCCATATAGGTCATATATGTCGAGGCCGTCGCCCTGTCAACCTCAAGTGACCGGGCAATTTCGGAAAAGTTCGGCTTGAACGGTACGCTTTGGGAAATGATGTTCAGAAGTTTCTTCAATTTAACTACCGTTGCCACATTCATTCTGGCATATTGTGGAATATCCACTTCAAGTGTCTGGTTCACGACATTATTAAGCCGAATCTGGTAGCTGTCAATTGAAAAGAACGGGTAGTCCCCCATTTTCAGGAATTTATGGAACACCGGTATCGGGAACTTGACCGCCCCGGAAATATCGACCTTCCCGGCCACGATGTCCTCCAAAGAAAACTGCGGGACTGTAACCCCTTCTGAAAGAAACAGAAACTCCCTGAAAGACAGGCCATGAAGCGTATATTCAATTGCCCTTCGGCTCAGGTCCGCATCCACGCCCTTCTTTATGGAAAGCAGGGACGACCCGGTGAGGACAATCTTCAGTTCCGGCAGGTAGTCATACATCATTTTCACCTCACGTGACCAAGTCTCATATTTGTGAACCTCATCGATATAGATACACTTTCCTCCGTTCTTATAGAATGCCTCTACAAAATCGTACAGTGAGTTTGAAGAAAAATACGTATGCCCGGCATCGACATAAAAAGATGTGCCGGCATCCCCGCTGAGCTTAATCCTCTGCAAAATCATAGTGGTCTTGCCTACGCCACGGGCGCCTTCGATGACCACGAGCCTCGACTCCCAATCAATCTGAGAGTAAAGATACCGCAAGAATGTCGTTTCTGTCCGGGACAGAAGAAAATGGTATAATGTGTAGAGCCGCTCCATATTTCTCTATTTTGAGGCAAATATAATGAATTTCGCTGTATAGATTCTACAGTTTTGCAACAAAATTGCGGCATAAATTATACACATGGGGGGACTCTGCAAAATTCGGCAGACATGGTGACCTTCCCTGAGAATGGTTGACACTTTTGGGGTGGTTAAACTAAGATTGTTTACACATTCACTGGACCGTTTTACATCGGATGGTCCATTCCCCTAAAGTGGTTGTCAAACGTACTGTTTCCATTGACATGATGCTGGAAGACGAGAGTCTTCCTTTTTTGTTGGTTGTTGCCGGCCGTACGGCCGGCAACAACCAACCGCGCATCAAAGGTAACTACTTTTTTCTACACGGCCACCTCCTCTGTTAAAGTTT
>DJPQ01000041.1 GCA_002439805.1 Bacteroidales bacterium UBA6408 | reverse complement strand
TCTTCCCTGGCATTGAGCCTGCCTTCCAGCGCAGCCTTTTCTCCGGTCAGTTTCGTCAGCCGTTCCCGGAGAACGAACAAAGCCGCGACGGCAGCCAGCGCCACGGCCGAAACAAGAATCAGTATTATGGTTAGGTTCATAAATCGAAAAATCTGAATCAAAATAACTGCAACTCTTCACGGTACAAGGCAAAACCGGGATTTTACCCGCAGCAACCTCTCGGTTGTGAGGACTAAAATCCCGATTTCAACGAAGCAGACGTGCCGCTTCTGCGGTTTTCACCCTAGGCGACGCGCCCGCCGTAAGACCTGTCTTCCGTGTTGACGCGAATCTTCTCGCCCTGATTGATGAAAAGCGGAACCATAATCGTCGCGCCGGTCTCAAGCGTGCACTCCTTGAGGGCGGAAGTGGAGGCGGTGTCGCCCTTCACTGCCGGCTCGGTGTAGGTCACTTCAAGCTCGACGTAGGTCGGCAGTTCGCAGGTGAGGCAGCGCTCGTCATTGTCCTCGGCGAGGAACATCATCTCGACGTGCTGACCTTCCTTCATGAGGTCGGCGTTCTCCACCTGGTCGGTGTCGAGGTGAATCTGCTCGTAGGTCTCCTCATGCATGAAATTGTACCCGTCCTCGTCCTTGTAGAGGAACTGGTAAGGACGGCGCTCCACGTTGATTGTGTCAATCTTCACGCCGGCAGTGAAAGTGTTCTCAAGGATGCGTCCGTTCTCAAGGTTGCGGAGCTTTGCCTTTACGAATGCGGGACCCTTGCCCGGCTTCACGTGCTGGAACCATACGATAGAACAAGGCTTACCGTTATACATCAGGTAGAGCCCGTTCTTGAAATCTGCTGTTGTTGCCATATTACTATATAAAATTTAAAATATTACTTCCCGTTAAAAGATTTCTCACTGCGTTCGAAATGACAGCGCCTGCGTTCGAAATGACAGGATTATAATCTTTCAGTTTCGCCGCGCAAAGGTAGCATTTTATTGTCTTTCTGCAAAATATCCTTAATCCTTGCGGCTGTTTCCTCAAGGAGCCACTTCGGAGTCGAGGCCGCCCCGCATACGCCGATTCTGTCATCCTCACGGAACCACTCTCCGTTCAGTTCATCGACGGAACTCACATTGTAGGTTCTGATGTTCACCGACTTGCAGAACTCGCAGAGCACCTTGCCGTTGGAACTTGACTTCCCGCAGACAAAGACAATCACGTCGTGGCTGCGGGCAAAGGCGGAAAGCTTCGCGTGCCGTGTGGCCACCTGACGGCAAATAGTGTTGTGAACCCTGAGCCTCAGGCGCAGCCCCCGCACCTTGGCAAGCCGAGCGCAGACCTTGTCGTATTCTCCGGGACTCTTGGTCGTCTGACTGAAAATCTCCGTGGGCGTGCTCGGCCTTATCCTTCCGTCGGCGATGGCTTCCTCCAGCATCTGCATGTTCTCCACCACCACGGCCGTCCCGTCCGTCTGCCCGACAAGTCCGAGAACCTCGGCATGGCCGACCTTCCCGAAAATCACAATCTGCCCTTTCCCGGACTTCTGCTGATGGAGATAGGCCGCGCGAATCCGCTTCTGGAGCTGCAGCACCACCGGGCAGGTGCAGTCAACAATGTCGAACCCGAGAGCCTCGGCCCTGGCATAAGTCGCCGGAGGCTCACCGTGGGCGCGGATAATCAGATCGGCGTTCTCCACCGACTGCATCTCGTCGAGGTCTTCCCTGTCAACCGTAACGAGCCCGGCCTTCTCAAGTCCCGAGAGCACCGCCTCGTTATGCACAATCGCCCCGAGGGAAAATATCTTCTTGCCGTCCCCGTGCTCAAGCTTCTCCTCCGCGATGTTCACCGCCCGGATGACCCCGGCACAGAATCCGGAATTCTTGTCAATGTCAACTGTCGCTCCCCTGCTCATGACCTAATCTCCAAATCTTTCCCTGATGACCCGCATCACCCATTCCATCTGGTCGGAGAGCGTCATCCCGGAATTGTCCAGCACAATCGCGTCCGCGGCCTTTCTCAACGGAGAGACTTCCCTGTGCGAGTCAATGTAGTCACGTTCCTTAAGATTTGCAAGAACGTCCTCAAGGCTCACGCTCTCCCCTTTCGCCTCCATCTCGGCAGCACGCCGGCGCGCGCGCACCATAGGGTCTGCCGTCATGAAAATCTTCAGCTCGGCATTCGGGAACACCGTCGTGCCTATGTCCCGGCCGTCCATTACTATCCGCCCGTCACGCCCGAACTCGCGCAGCTTCGCGTTCACATACTCCCGCACCTGCGGCACAGCGGACACCGGGCTGACCTTCTCCGAGACCTTCAGACCGCGTATCTTCTGCTCCACACAGCGGTCGCCGATGTAGGTCCGGCTTCCCCTCCCGTGGTTCTCGAAATGCACGTCAAGCGTCTTCAGAGCCTCGGCGAGAGCGGGAACATCGATGCTGTTGTCCTCTCCGATGAGTCCGTTTTCTATCGCGTACAGCGTCACGGCACGATAGAGCGCCCCCGAATCGAGGTAGAGGAACGAGAGCTCCGAGGCGATGAGTTTCGCGAACGAACTCTTCCCCGTCGAGGAATATCCGTCAATCGCGATTGTTATGTCGGGTATGTCGTGTCTTTTTTTCATCGTATTACATCATATATCCCCGAAAAATCATGTTCCCGGGAAAATATATATTTGGAAATATACCCCTTTGAAAAGGAATATTCCGTTGCAACCGACAAAATTAAGAATCTGATTGATTTATTCAAAACAAATTTTCCGATATTTGCATTCATATTCGCAATACGGCATTGTTTTTTCAACGAAGCGGGGGTTTGCACATTTTGACGATACAGAAATGTGAAAAAATAAGTTAGTTTTTGAAGATTTCATAAATCTATCGGGAATATGAAGATACTGGTAATCGACGACGAACGCTCAATCAGAAACCTGATGCAGGAAATACTCGAAGACGAGGGGCATTCCGTTGACGTCGCGGAAGACGGACTCAAGGGCGTGGGAATGGCGGACAAGGAAAAATATGACGTCATATTCTGTGACATCAAGATGCCCGGACTTGAAGGTGAGGAGGTGCTCGACGCCCTGCACGAAAAGGGTATAGAGACACCTGTGGTCATGATTTCGGGGCACGGGGACATCGACACGGCGGTCAGCTGCATCAAGAAGGGAGCGTTCGATTTCCTCTCGAAGCCGCTGGACCTCAACCGGATTCTGATTACCATAAAGAACGCCACGGAGCGCACCAACCTCATACAGGACAACAAGGTGCTGAAGAAGAAGGTCTACGGGCAGGAGATGATAGGAGAGTCGGAGGCCATAATGAAGGTCAAGGACATGATTGAGAAGGTTGCCCCGACCGACGCGAGGGTGCTCATCCAGGGCGGCAACGGAACGGGAAAGGAGCTTGTGGCGCGTTCGCTGCATCAGAAGAGCCTGCGCTCGCAGATGCCGTACATCGAGGTGAACTGCGCGGCCATTCCTTCTGAGCTCATAGAGAGCGAGCTTTTCGGACACGAGAAGGGTTCGTTCACATCGGCCATCAAGCAGCACAAGGGCAAGTTCGAGCAGGCCGACGGGGGCACGCTCTTCCTCGACGAAATCGGCGACATGTCGCTCTCGGCCCAGGCCAAGGTGCTCCGCGTGCTTCAGGAGAAGAAGCTGTCGAGGGTCGGTTCGGACAAGGACATCACGGTGGATGTGCGCGTGATTGCAGCGACGAACAAGAACCTGCGGGAGGAGATTGCCAAGGGGACGTTCCGCGAGGACCTCTACCACCGTCTCAGCGTGATCGTCATTACGGTCCCGTCCCTCGATGACCGCAAGAGCGACATTCCGCTCCTGGTGGACTACTTCATCAACCAGATCTGCGCCGAGAGCGGCAAGAGCACCCGCCCGATTGAGCCGGAGGCGATGCAGCTTCTGGTTGACCGCAGCTGGACCGGCAACATCCGCGAACTCCGCAACGTCGTGGAAAGGCTGCTGATTCTTTCCGGCCCGACCATCACGGCGGACGACGTGCGCGCCTACGCCTTGTTGTGACGGGGCGAAGAAAAGGCGGTCTGCCGCGTTGCACGGCTTGTCAAAATCCTCACAACCATCAGGTTGCT
>DJPQ01000071.1 GCA_002439805.1 Bacteroidales bacterium UBA6408 | reverse complement strand
GACGTCGTCGAGGAGATACTCCGCGTCTATGGATATAACAATGTCGAGCTTCCGAAGGCCATGAGGATGTCTGTGAATCCGAGCGAGAAGCCTGAGCCTGAGATTGTCCGCAACACTATCTCCGACTGGCTCGCCGCGAACGGTTTTGTCGAGACGATGAACAACTCCCTTACGAAGGGCGAATATTACTCGAAGCTCACGACATTCCCGGAGGAACGCTGCGTTCGCGTGCTCAACCCGCTCAGTTCCGACCTTAATGTGATGCGTCAGACGCTGATAATCAATGGTTTGGAGGTGATTGCATATAACATTAACCGTCAGGCGACGAATCTCCGCACATTTGAATACGGCTCCGTATATTCTCTGAAGAACGTGACTTCCGAGCCGCGACTCGACGACATCGACGAACACCAGTGCTATGCCATGTTCATTTCCGGTGCTCCTGAGAAGTCATGGCGCACCGACTCCGGCAAGGGCAGCTTCTTCCAGCTCAAGGGCTATGTGGAGGCGCTTCTGAAGCGCTTAGGCGTGGATCTCTACCAGATGGAGACGGCAGAGGCTCCTGCGGACATATTCTCTGACGGGCAGACGTACCTGCTTCCGGGGAGTCACCGTCAGCTTGCGGTTCTCGGCGTGATTGCACAGCCTCTGCTTCGGAAGTTCGGCATCAGGCAGCCGGTGTTCGCCGCCGAAATCAACTGGCAGGTCCTCTTTGAACTTGTGAAGAGGGACAAGATCAGCTACAGGGAACTACCTAAGTATCCGGAGGTACGCCGTGACCTCGCGCTTCTGCTTGATGAGAACGTCAGCTTTGCCGACCTTCGCCGGACAGCGTACAGGGCCGGCAAGAAGATTCTGAAGAGCGTGTCGCTGTTCGATGTCTATAAGGGCGACAAGATTCCTCAGGGCAAGAAGCAGTATGCGCTTAGCTTCGTGCTTCAGGACATTGACAAGACTCTCACGGACGCTGATGTCGAGAGGATTATGCAGAAGCTGCTCTCTTCCTTCCGGAATGAGAACGGTGCGACTCTGAGGTAGGCTGCAGTGAAGAGGTTTCCGGCATATAGTCTTGTCCTGACGCTTGTTCTCGGACTCATGCTCGCCTCCTGCGGGAGGAAGGAGCGCGTCATCCCGAAGGAGAAGATGTCGGAGATATATGCCGAGATGTATGTGCTTGACCAGTGGCTCGACGACAACCGCTCGCTCAGGCGTGAGGCCGACACCTCGCTGGTCTATGCTCCGATTCTTGAGAAATACGGCTACAGCTACGACGACTATCTGAACAGTGTCAACGCCTACATGAAGGATCCGACACGCTATTCGAGGATTCTCCGCAGGACTTCTGAGATTCTGAACGACAGGCTCTCGGAGCTCAAGGCCGAGAAGAAGGCTCGTGAGGAGGCTCTGAAAGAGAGTCGCAGGCTTGACTCGCTCAGGAATCTCGTCCGTCTGAACGTCGATTCGCTGATGAGGGGCATGTCGAGGACGAATCCGTCTGACAGCGTGACGGTAGCGTGGGATTCTCTCAACTGTTTGGTATTCAGATTTGTACAGGCTACGGACACTACCTATGACGGTCCGGCCATGACAATCAGGACTGACTCTGCGGATGTCGCGGCGGACAGCCTCGCCGTGGTTTCCGACAGCATCAGGCTTGCTCCGGCGGATTCGTCCTGGGCTGTGCCGCCTGCTGGAATCAAGACTGCGCTGCCTGACAGTCCTGCCGCTCCAGCCACTCAGCTGAAGCTTGTGGGAGAACCTCGTCTCGTCACCGGGGATCTTCAGGCTCCGGAGAGCCAGCCGAGGCGCAGGCGTCTTCTTCCCGCCCGGGACAGCCTGACGCGTTGACGACGGGCAGGAATACATTGAATTGAGATAAAAAGATGCTGCATTTCGACAATATAGTATATGGCCCGATACACAGCCGTCGGCTCGGGACTTCTCTCGGGGTGAACCTGCTTCCCCCGAAGGGCAAGTTGTGCAATTTCGACTGCATATACTGCGAATGCGGATGGAACCGGGACAATTTCTCCCGGGGGCCGTTCCCGACCGCGGATGATTTCGGGACGGCTATGCGCACGGCGCTTTCGCATATTTCCGAAAAGGGGATACCCCTTGACTCGATTACGTTTTCCGGTAACGGTGAGCCCACACTCAATCCTAATTTCCCGGAAATTGTGGATGTCGCGCTTTCCCTGCGGGATGAACTCGCCCCTTCTGCGAAGGTCACGGTGTTCTCGAACGCCACGACCTGCGGAAAGGGGGAGATATTCGCGGCTCTGCGCAAGGTGGATAATCCTGTGATGAAGATTGACGCCGCGACTTCGTTCCTTGCAGACAGGATAAACAAGCCTGCGGGAAACTATGACCTTAACAGGGTTGTGGAAAGTCTCGGGGCGTTTGAGGGCGATTTCATACTCCAGACGATGTTCCTCCGGTGCGACGGGTTTGACTCGGCGGCTCCGGAGAACCTGACGGGATGGATGGACATTGTGAGGAAGCTGAGACCGAGGGAGATAATGGCCTATTCGATAGACCGCGAGACCCCGCAGAAGGCTCTGCATAAGTATTCCTCTGATGAGATAAGCTCTTTTGTGCGTCCGCTCGTGGAAGAGGGGTTCACGGTACAGGTCCGTGGCTGAAACGCAGGAAGGCTTTGTGCATCTTGGCATAATGGCTCCCGGCGGGTTGTAAAAGAGATGTGACAAAGGTTGTTTCCTTTTGAAGGATTCAAATTACATAATGATTAAAATATATAAAAATGACTGACTACTTTGATAAATACGGCTACTATCCGAAGCCGGAGGAGATTGACGCGGCAATAGGCAACATTTCCGCGAACATTGACGGATTCATGACCGAGGATGTTCTGAAGAACTGTTTCTCGATGCTTGACGTCACTTCGCTCAAGACAAATGACACGGATGCTTCGATTTCCGCCCTTGTCGATAAGGTTAACGAATTTCCGGGAAAGTTTCCGGGCTGGCCGTATCCGGCTTCCGTCTGCGTATATCCCAATTTCGCGTCGGTTGTACGTGACAACAGGAAGGGGGACTATCACATTACGGTAGTCTCCGCCTGCTTCCCGTCATCTCAGAGTTTTCTTGAGGTGAAGCTTCTGGAGTGTGAGAAGGCGGTTGAGAACGGAGCTGACGAGGTTGATATAGTGCTTACTCTCAACGCTTTCCTTGCCGGTGAATACGACAGGGCCTCCGAGGAAATCCGCGCTGTGAGAGAGTGCATCGACTCCGTCGCGCGGAAGCAGGGACGCTCCGTTCATCTGAAGGTCATACTCGAGACGGGGCTGCTTGGCTCTGTGGAGAACATCGCGAAGGCATCGTTTCTCGCAATGGAGGCAGGTGCGGATTTCATAAAGACATCGACCGGAAAGGTGGAGGTGAACGCGACCCCGGTCGCTGCCTTCGTGATGTGCCGGTGCATCGCCAAATTCTATGAAAAGACCGGAAAAAAGGTCGGATTCAAGCCTGCCGGGGGCATTTCCAACGCAAAAGATGCAATTTGTTACTACCTCATAGTTTCAGCGGCTCTCGGTAGGGAGTGGCTAAATAAGGATTTGTTCCGATATGGCGTCAGCCGCGTTGCAAACAGCATTTTGTCCGCCGTAGAGCAGAAGACGGTGGCCTATTTTTAAGCTTTTTGCGAAAAAAGTTTGCGCAAACTTTTTCTGAATTTGAGAAATAAATCGCCCTTGGAGATGTCTCTGAGGGCGATTTGTGCAATTAGCCGCTGAATATTTCATTCAACGGCTAATTGGTTATAGCTTTGCCCCGTAATTAAAAATGAAGCGATATGAAACGTATTCTTTTGTTTTTCGGGGCTGCTGTGACATTATTGTCGTCCTGCGAAAGAATTGACATCGGTTCCGGCAACAGCCCGGCCGGACCGGAAGGTGTTGAGGTCCCGCATGAGGCGATTGTGCTCGGCCGTCAGCTGGAGGATCCGTACAGGACCGAAAACATGACTAAGGCCCTGCGCGAGATTTATCCGACAAAGGCCGACCGTGTCAATGTGAGCACCACCGACCTCTATGTGCGCTTTCTTCCGGCGAATCAGGATGAGTTCGACCTGCTGAAGGCCTCCGGGGTCGAGCTTCTGGATCATCCGCTTGACTACGAGATTCTGCGCGAGGGGGACTGGTACCGGGATCCGTCGGTAGGAGAGGAAGAAATCACCTGGCAGTATGCCGTCGTTCCCAAGGATTTCGAGTTTCCTGACATCAGGCATCAGGTCCTGCACGAGTGCTACATCGCCGCACACGATCCTTCCACGAAGGCGGACGGGCTGGACTGGGAGGCTGTCGAGCGCAAGGCGTACGAGATTACCGGCAATGCCGGGATGCTGGCCTCCCCTCTCGTCACAAAGGCGGACAGGGTTAATCCGGCAGGGCGGATTACCATAGTGGACGAGGAAGCGAACGGCGGGAAACCGGTCGGCGTGGCAGGGGTTATGGTCAGCTGCAACGCATTCGTTAAGTTCGCCCGTGCATACACCGACCGGGACGGCTACTACAGCATGGACCGGCAGTTCTCGTCAAGGCTTCGATATCGGCTGGTGTTCAAAAACGAGAAGAATTTTGCTATAGGCTTCAACCTGATACTCGTGCCTGCCTCTGTCTCTACCCTCGGAAAGGCGGAGCCTTCCGGAGTCAGCCTGAACGTCACCGCTGATTCAGAGGGAAAGCTGTTCCGCCGCTGCGTCGTGAACAATGCCGTCTATGACTATATCGGCCGCTGCGGCAAGGAGGACATGAACATTTCCGCGCCTCCGGCCGACCTGAGGCTCTGGATAATGAACGGTCTTGAAAACTGCAGTTCCCCAATGATTCATCAGGGGGCGGTCGTGAGCCATGCTCTCATCGCCGGCTTTCTCGGCGTCTATTCCCCGCTCGTGAAGCTCTTTGCGCCCGACATCACCCTCGGAACCTCCGGGAAGGCCTCGTACAGGAGAATCTGGTCTGACACCGTTCATGAACTTGCCCATTCAAGCCACTATGCCAAGGTCGGGAACGGCTACTGGAACAAGTATGTGGAGTACATCCTGCGCTCGTTCGTGTCGAGCGGCTCGACCTACGGAACCGGGAAGGAGGACGGCGCCGGCTACTGCGCGGTGGGTGAGATGTGGGCTTACTATCTCGAAAGCGTGATGCACAAGGACCGCTACGGCGGATATGTTCCGGACAGCGGGGAAAGCTTCTGGTTCAAGCCCCAGATTCTCAAGTATCTCGATGAGAGGGGAGTCGGCCGTGATGTGATTTTCGGGGCGATGTCCGGTGACGTGACTTCCGTCACGTCGCTCAGGGACGCGATAGTCAAGGCCTGTCCGGAGAAGCGCACCGTGATTGAGCAGGCGTTCGCGAGGTATTCTGACCAGTAGAGGCGGAGGACGAAATCATGAAGGCTATCGTGAAGGCATCCGTGCACATTTTGCTCGCCGCGGCGCTGCTGCTATGCGGTGCAGAAACCCACGCACAGAGGTTTAACATATCCACAAACCTGCTGGAGTACGCGAATCTCGGGACGCTCAATCTTGACGCGTCCGTCGGGGTGACTAAGAACTGGTCGGTCGGGGCCGGCGTGCGCTACAATCCTTTCAGCTACAGTTCCGAGAAGCGGGGCGTGTTCTATAACCGCCAGCAGTCCTGGTCGGTCGGGGCGCGCTACTGGCTTTGGCACATCAACTCCGGATGGTGGTTCGGAAGCAAGCTCCGCTATCAGGAATACAGCTCCGGCGGATGGCGTTCCGACAGCACCGAGGAGGGAGACCGCTACGGATTCGGAATGTATGCAGGTTATTCATATATGCTTTTCCCGCATTTCAACCTTGAACTCGGACTCGGGCTATGGGGCGGCGGCGCGACCTACAGGCGATTCTCCTGTCCCGTCTGCGGAATCACGGAGGCGGAAGGCAGCCGGATGTTCGTCCTGCCGGACGACCTGCTCATATCCTTGGTATATGTGTTCTGAAGACTCGAAGGCGATGAAATCATTGTTTGAAAACAGACTGCGCCCTGCGGCGGCGCTGCTTCTTCTTGCGGGAGCCGTTTCCTGTTCGCCGTCCGGCAAGGTCAAGGCCATGTTTGACAAGGGAATCACGGCGGACATCTGCATCCCGGAAACGCTTTCGGAAAATCCGGAAGATGACGGGGCGGCTGCGGCGGAGAAACCGGCTGCGGAGGAACGGCGCGAAGAGGCAGGGCCGATAATAATGAACGCGATAAGGGACAGCGAGACGGGCGAGATGGTGGCTACCGACATCATCTCCGAGTCGAAGGTGGTGGCGAGGTTCAATCATGTCTCCGAGAGGCTTGGCAATGTCAGCGTCAGCTTTGACATAGTCGTCCCTTCCGCGCTGCTTGACTCCGACTGGCAGCTGCGCTTCTCCCCGACGATGAGGATAGCCTCCGACACCGTCAGCCTAGAGACGGTTCTTGTGACGGGGTCCAAGTACCGCGACCGGCAGCTGAGGGGCTATCAGCGCTACCGCGAGTTTATCGCTTCCATCATCACGGACACGGCGGACCTTATCATGATGCGTCAGCTTGAAGTGTTCGTGGCCCGCTACTACCCCGATACTTACGCCATGCGGCGGGACTCCTCCATAGTGCCGGAGCCTGAGGCTGAGAACCTGTTCGGGGTCACGCAGCGCGAGGCGATGGAGCACTATTCCAAGACCCTGAAACATTACATCAATGACAGGAAGAAGCGGAACCGTGAAAAGATGTTCCGCAAATATGTCAAGTCTCCGATGGATGGCAGCGGCATGAGGCTCGATACCGTGCTGCGGTCGGACGGCGGTGATTTCGTCTATCGCTATGTCCAGTCTTTCCGTTCCCGGCCCGGCCTCAGGAAGGTCGTCGTGAACATGACCGGCGGGGTCTATCGTTTCGGGGAGTTCATCTGCAACTTTCCGTCTCCGGACAGTCTGGAGTTCTACATCAGCTCTCTGTCCTCGCTCGCGGACGATTCACCGCGCTACAAGATGGTGATACGGGAGCGCGTGGTTCGTGACAACACTATGGCCTTCATAGATTTCGCCGCAGGAAAGTCCGTCGTTGACACTTCTCTGGGCCGGAACGCCGATGAACTCAGGAGGGTGAGGCACTGTGTGGGGGACGTGTTCGACAGAGAGGAACTTGAACTGGATTCTCTGGTCGTTACCGCTGCCTGCTCTCCGGAAGGCCGCTGGAGTCTTAACGCGGCTCTCTCCGGGTCCCGTTCCGCCTCGGTGGGCGAATGCATCTCCGAACTTTTCGAGTACGGCGCGGACTCGCTGCTCAAGACCTCCTGCCTTCCGGAGGACTGGGACAGACTTTCCCGCATGATTGCTTCAGACAGTCTGATTTCGGAACGTTCGAGGGACTTCTATCTCCGGAAGGTTCTGTCTGTGCGCGACCCTGACGCGAGGGAGGCGAAGATGCACGGGATGACAGAGTACCGGTACATCCGCGAGCGGCTCTATCCGAGGCTCAGGACAGTCCGCTTCGACTTTCACCTGCACCGCCGCGGAATGGTAAAGGACACTGTCCACACATCGGAACTCGACACGGCGTATATGCGCGGGGTGGCGTGCCTCAAAAGGCTGGAATATTCGGACGCCGTCAGGATTCTCGGGTCATACAGGGACTACAATTCCGCCCTAGCCTATGCTTCTGCGGGCTATGACCACTCGTCGTGGGACATACTCGGCGCATTGCCGGACAATTCTGCGGCAGTGTGCTATCTGAAGGCTCTTGTACTCTCGCGGCTCGGAATGGAGGGCGGTGCGCGGGAGAAGCTTGAAGCCGCGATTGCGCTGGATGCGTCATTCCGCTATAGGGCCAACCTCGATCCTGAAATGGAAAAGATACTCCATAAAACAAAAATTCATTAACAAATTAAACTCATTTAATCATGAAAGCAAAAATTTTCCTTGCCGCAGCGGCGGCATCCGCAGTCCTCGTCGGCTGCACCAAAAACCAGGACACGGTTACTGTCCGTGACAATTCCGCGGAGACTGCTGAACTCAGCGTCTGCATTCCGCTTGGGGACCGGACCAAGGCTTCGGGGACGGTCTCTGAGACTGACGAGAACACGCTCGCGTCAGTGCAGGTGTTTGTGTTCACAGACTCCGGTAACCTTGAGGCTTACAAAAGCGCCACATCCGGGCGGCTTGACCTCTCCTGCACCAAAGGCAACAAGACTGTGGCGGCCCTTGTCAATGCGCCGGCGATAAGCGACATCACCACACTCGCCGCACTTCGTGCCAGAACCACCGCACTTTCGGACAATGCCGCCAAGTCATTTGTGATGTATGGGCAGAAATCGGTTCCGGTGAACTCCGCCTCTGTCTCGGTGACGCTTGAGGTTCAGCGCTTCGCCGCGAAGGTCGTGATTCAGAAGATTACCAATAAGATGGCTCTCGCCCAGTACCAGTCCTCTCCTGTGGAAATCACCGGAATCTATCTCATAAACGTTGCCGGAAATGCCTCGCTCGCGGGCTCCTCGGTCCCGTCGCTTTGGCTTAACAGGCAGAAAAACGAGGCCGCTGCGGACTGTCTCTATTACGAAAAACCTTCCGCTCTCAGCGTCTCCTACAATTCTTCAGACTCCAAGGGGCACTATTTCTACTGTTATCCGAATCCTACCGTGGCCGACACTGCCGACGAAACATGGTCTCCGAGACATACTAGGCTTGTGGTTGAGGCCAGTGTAGGCGGACAGAAGTGTTACTACCCGATAACCCTCCCGGCGGTTAACGCGAACACTGTCTATACCATCGGTGAACTGACCATCACCCGTCTCGGAACAGACACTCCTGACATCGAGACTGTCATGGGCAGCGCGTCCTTCACGATTACCGTGGCCCCTTGGAAGACGGAGAACGTGGATTCCGTGACAATATAACTGAAATTCGTTTCAACGCCATGAGGAAGATTTTTCTGGTTCTGTCGCTGTCGGTCTCCGCCATCGCGTCGTGCTCGATTAAGGAGGACAGGCACGCTTGCCCATGCCTGCTCAGGCTGGATTTCAGCTCCGTGGAGGAGAACTCCCGCAGTGGAAGGCTGCTGCTTTCCGTGGCTTCTGACGACGGCTTTTCACTCTCCGACACGCTTGACATGACGGAGGTGGGGGATGTCCATGAGATTCGGGTGCCGAGAACGGGAGTGCGCGTAAACCTGTGGTCTGAAGACGCGGCCGGCTTCATCGGGGAAAACGGGCTTGTGATACCGTTGGGGGACGACTGTCCTCCGGTGAGAATGTTTTCCTCATTTGTCGCGACAGACTGCGAGACCTGCACCGAAGAGGTGAGCCTGCACAAGAACTACTGCCGTCTTACGGTCATAACAGACGAGGATGATGACGGGGAATATCCCTTCGACCTCGGGGTGTATGGCAATGTCGATGGGTACGATACCTCTGGCAGTCCGCGAAGCGGCGAGTTCTGCCACTATCTTGTCGGACGGCCGGACGGTTCCGGAGAGGCATCACGTGTGATTATGCTGCCGCGTCAGACCGACTCCTCACTGCAGCTTGACGTTTCCGAGGATGCCTCGGTTCTCAAGACGTTCGCTCTCGGAAACTACATAAGGCAGAGCGGCTATGACTGGACGGAGCCTGACCTCAAGGACATGGTCGTGAGGATTGACTATGCGAGCACCAGAATCGTCATCTCAGTGGGGGCATGGGAATACAGCTATGACGTCGATATAGAATTCTGACAAGCCCGGTTTCGTCGGCGCGGAAAAATATTTTGCCCTCGTCGTTCAGAATATGAAAAAGTTTTGTAACTTTGCACTCCATTCTGAGCGCGGGTGGCGAAATTGGTAGACGCGCTACTCTCAGAAGGTAGTGCCAGCAATGGCGTGCCAGTTCGACTCTGGTCTCGCGCACTGGACAAGGAGACGGCTCAAGCCCGTCTCCTTTTTCTTTCCCGCAGTTCGGATGATATGATATTTGGTAAATTTTTATACCTTTGCAGCCCGAAAGTTATAGCAGATAATATATGGAAATCAGAAACATCGCAATCATCGCGCACGTCGACCACGGCAAGACTACACTTGTTGACAGGATGATTTATCAGGCGAATCTGGTCAGGGGAAAGGAAAACCTCGAAGAACTGATTCTTGACAGCAATGACCTCGAAAGGGAAAGAGGCATCACAATTCTTGCAAAGAATGTGTCCGTAACCTACAAAGGGGTGAAAATCAATATTATAGACACTCCGGGGCACAGCGATTTCGGAGGCGAGGTCGAGCGTGTGCTTAACATGGCCGACGGAGTGCTGCTTCTCGTCGATGCGTTCGAGGGCTGTATGCCGCAGACGCGTTTTGTGCTTCAGAAGGCCATCGAGATGGGGAAGAAGCCTGTCGTCGTGGTGAACAAGGTCGATAAGCTGAACTGCCGTCCGGAGGAGGTGCAGGAGGAGGTGTTTGACCTGATGTGCGCCCTCAACGCCACGGATGACCAGCTGGACTTCAAGACCGTCTATGGAAGCGCGAAGCAGGGCTGGATGTCCTACGACTGGAGAAAGCCTACCACGGACATCACTCCGTTGCTTGACACCATTCTTGAGGCAGTCCCGGCTCCTGAGGTCCGGGAGGGAACTCCGCAGATGCTGATTTCCTCGCTCGAGTACTCCCCTTATGTCGGCAGAATCGCCATCGGAAGGGTAACCAGGGGGGAACTCAAGGCAGGGATGAACATAAGCCTCTGCAAGAGGTATGACATAATTCAGAAGCAGAGAATCAAGGATCTGATGGTGTTTTCGGGCTTGGGGAAGACCAAGGTCGAAAGCGTGCAGTGCGGGGACATCTGCGCGGTCGTAGGAATTGACGGGTTTGAAATCGGAGACACCATAGCCGACTACGAGAATCCCGAGGCGCTTCCGCCGATAGCCGTCGATGAGCCTACGATGAGTATGCTCTTCTGCATCAACAATTCCCCGTTCTTCGGCCGTGAGGGCAAGTTCGTGACTTCCCGCCACCTTAAGGAGCGGCTTGAGAAGGAACTTGAGAAGAATCTCGCCCTGCGCGTGAAGCCGGGTCCGAACGCCGACTCGTTCATCGTCTATGGCCGCGGCGTGCTTCACCTTTCCGTGCTCATCGAGACTATGCGCCGTGAGGGATTCGAGCTTCAGGTAGGTCAGCCCAAGGTGCTGGACAAGACCATAAACGGACAGCGCTGCGAGCCTATAGAGAACCTTACCATCGATGTCCCCGAGGAGTTCGTCGGCAAGGCGATAGAGATTTCTACCCGCCGCAAGGCCGCCCTCATCCACATGGAGAACAGGGGAGACCGCACCCATCTCGAGTTCGACATCCCGTCGCGAGGACTTATGGGATTGCGCAGCAACCTGCTCACCGCGACTCAGGGAGAGGCCGTCGTCGCCCACCGGTTCAAGGACTACGAACCTTACAAGGGCGACATCGAGCGCAGGACCAACGGCTCTCTAGTGTCTCTCGAAACGGGAGTTTCCGTTGCCTATTCCATGGACAAGCTTCAGGACAGGGGGCGCTTCTTCATCGAGCCGGGCGTGGAAATCTATGCCGGTCAGGTCGTCGGGGAGCATACCCGCGAGAGGGATCTGAACATCAACATCTGCAAGACCAAGAAACTTACGAATATGCGCGCGTCAGGAAGCGACGATAAGGTTATGCTTCCGCCGCCGATTGTATTCTCTCTTGAGGAGGCTCTTGAGTACATTCAGGAGGACGAACTTGTTGAGGTTACGCCTAAATCTATGAGAATAAGGAAAATAATACTCGATGAGACGGAGCGTAAGAGGAGGTCGGGCGCGTCTGCCGATGCGGAGTGATCAAGATGAGGGCAAAAACTGAGGACAAAAACTCTCTGATAAGATTGATTTTAGCAAAAATTATTTCTATCTTTGTCGGCTCAAATCTATTTTGGTGTCTATGGAGAATTTTTTACTTATAGCTCTGAATGGATTGCCTTCCGGAAAAACGGTATTTGAGGGAAGGTTGGGCAAGGAGTTCTTTGTCGAATTTGGAAATTCGGAAATCCTCGACGCGGATGTCAGGACGGTGGTGACCGCCGAGAAGAGCGGAAGCTGCATCGGAATCGACATGACGCTTGAGGGTAACGTGACGGTCGAATGCGACAGATGTCTCGAAGACCTTGTCCTTCCGGTCAGCCGCACCGTGCTTCTTGAGGTGAAGTTCGGCGACGGGCAGACTCCGGAGCAGCAGGACGGGGAGCGGGAAGTGATTCTTCTTTCGCGGGACAACACGGAGCTTGACCTCAGCCAGACGGCCTACGACTATGTCTGTCTGAGCCTGCCGCTCCGGCGTCACCACGAAGAGGGCGGGTGCAATCCTGAGGCATTGAAACATCTCCGCGGCCTCGGCGGAGACACCCCGCAGCATTCGTCAGGGGAGGTTTCCGACAGTCCCTTTGCCGCGTTGGGTGAAATGCTCGGCGGCGGTGCATTCTGCGGAGAATGAGACGAGATAATAAATAATTAAAAGTATAATAATATGGCACATCCGAAACGAAAGGCCTCCAAACAGAGGCGTGACAAGAGAAGAACTCACGATGTCGCTGTGGTTCCTACGCTTGCAACCTGCTCAAACTGCGGTGCAACCATAATGTTCCACAGGGTTTGTCCTGAGTGCGGCTACTATCGTGGTCGTCAGATTATAGAGAAGAAGGGTGAGTAGTCCCCGTCTTCCTTGATGGTCCCGTAGTTCAACGGATAGAATGGAAGTTTCCTAAACTTTAGATAGCAGTTCGATTCTGCTCGGGACTACGAAAAAAGGATGATTTGGCAGCAAGTCATCCTTTTTTCGTAACTTTGTGCTTCTAACGAGAAAAACAAGGAAAGTATGAAGAAGATCATAGCTACGGAGAATGCTCCTAAGGCCGTCGGCCCCTATTCGCAGGCGGTTGAAGTGAACGGAACGCTCTGGGTTTCGGGACAGATTCCGGTGAATCCTGCGGATGGGAGCGTGCCTGCGACGATTGAGGAACAGTCGCGTCAGGCTCTGAAGAACGTCGGGGCGATTCTCGCCGAGGCGGGCCTTACATATGCCGATGTTGTGAAGACCACCGTGCTTCTTGCCGACATCGCCGACTTCAAGGCCATGAATGCCGTCTATGCTGAATATTTTACCGAAAAGATGCCTGCCCGTGCCTGCTTTCAGGTCGCGGCTCTCCCGCTCGGGGTGAAGGTCGAGATTGAGGCAGTCGCCGTGCGGTAGGTTCGGGGCGGCTTTAATGTTTTGAAAAAATGAATAAGAAAGCTCTTGTCGTCGGTCTTTCCGTATTGGCGGCTATGGTCGTCGGCATAGCCGTGCTGATGGTTGTGCTGTTCGGCGGCTCCGCCGCCGACTCGCGGACATCGCCGTCAAAGAAATCGGAGCCGCTGTTCTGTGCGGTTCCGTCGAACGCCGTGATAGTGGCGAAATTTTCCGACTTGAGGGAGGCCGTGGCGGGAATCGCCGTTTCCGACGCGTCGAAGAACGGGCAGGCGGCGTTCGTGAGCAGGCTCGCCTCATCGGCCGCGCGGCTTACGGAACTCTCGGAAAGGCCTCTTGTGGTGTCGATGTTCTACTCAAAGAAGCTGGTTCCGCTTTTCATAATTGATGCTGGAAGCTCCTCAGGCACTGGTCTCGACTCCGAAGTCGCCCTGGTGTCCGGGCTGGCTGCGGGCTGCGGGCTGGCGGTGTCTGACTGCGACTGCTCAAAGATTCTGTCGATAGAGCCTAAACTGCGGGACAGCCGGCTTCTTCTGATTTCTCCGGAAGACAATGTGGTCAATTCCGCGCTCCGTCATCTCAATGATGGGGTGTCAATCTATGATTCCGAGGGCTTCGCAGATGTACAGGGACACATTTCTTCCAAGTCTTCACTTTTCGTTTCCGCGTCCGCAGCGGACCAGATTCTGCCTGAGGTTCTGTCCCCGTCTTTCAGGAGATACTACAGATTTCTCAGTTCATTCTCGGGCTGGACGGGCTTCGAGATGACATTCTCAGAGTCCGGGGCTGAACTCTACGGCACTGCCGTTTCCGGGCGTGACACGGATTTTGTCAATGCTCTTTCATGCATCGAGCCTGCATCGTCCGAGATTTTCGGAATGCTCCCGGCATATACCGTATGGGCTCTCACCATTCCGCTTTCTTCCGTTTCCGAGTATGAGGAGGCATACGACGCCTGGCTCGACAAGCTGATGAAGCTTTCCGATGTAAGGAAGCGGCGCGAGTCCATCGCCAAGTCTGCCGGAGTCTCTCCGGCTGCATGGCTGTCCTCATTGAAGCCCGAGGAGGTCGGGGTGGCATCTTTCCGCTGCGGGGATGTTCTAAGGACGGTGAACATGGTGAGGTGCGGGAAACTCAAGGACACGGATGAACCTCAGCCGTTTGGAAACGGCGGCTTCCTTGCCGCGCTGTTCGGAAGTCTTTTTGAACGTGATGACGAAAGCATCTGTGTTGCTATGAACGGCTGGCTCGTTACCGGAAGCCGCGAGGCCGTTGAGGAGTGGTCTTCCGGCAGGGCACTGGAATACAGCCTTTATTCCAAGCTTTGTGACGCCGGGCTGAAATCATCGGTTCCCTCTTCCGGCACTGTCATTTCATATTTCTCGGCAAACGAGGATGCTGCTCTCGCTGAGTCTGCCCTCGCCGGTTCCGTGTCGCCCGTCATGTCCCCGAAGCTTTTGGAATGTGACATTATGCCGGCATTTCTTTGCATATCTTCCGGCAGGAGGTCTCCCGTGACGTTGGATTTTACAATCCTGCGGGCGGACATGAAGAGATCGAAGGCGCCGGAAACCGAGCGCGACGTGCATATTTCCGTCCCCGACGGCCCTTTCACGGTGAAAAATTCTGCCACGGGAAAGAACAATACGCTCGTTCAGAATCCGAACATGACGCTCAGCCTTCGTGACGAGAACGGCAAGGGACTCTGGACGGTGCCTTTCTCCGAGAAATTATGCGGGACGGTCACCGGTGTTGATTATTTCTCAAACGGGAAGATTCAGTTCCTGTTCGGCGCGGGCTCGAAAATCTGGCTGCTCGACCGTCTCGGGCGCTTCGTGAAGCCTTTCCCGCTTGAACTCGGCAAGAAAATTGTTCTTGGCCCGGCGGCCTACGACTTCAGCGGCGCGAAGAAATACAACATTCTCGTGCTTCATGACGACAACACCATAAGGATGTATAACCTTCAGGGAAAGGTTCCGGAAGGCTGGCAGGACATAACTTCGGCCGACACGATTGTCTCGCTGCCGGAGCGCGTGGTCGCGGGGCAGAAGTCCTTCTGGGTCGTCAGGACTTCAAGGCAGACGCTAGTGTTCCCGTTCATGGGCGGCCGGACGCTGACGGATTTCAGCGGAGACTCGATGCTGATGCCGGACACCGCCGTCAAAGCCGATGCGGACGGCTCGCTTTCTGCCGTGAGCTACAGCGGAAAGACGCGGAAAATAAAACTAAAGTAATCGGTTCCGCCGGTTTATCGGCGGACGCAACAGTATTTGAAAAATGATTTACAAATCAGTTAACAAGATGTTCGAGCAGGCGTTCCGCGACAATTGGGAATGTCTCGCCCTCTCGAACTACAAAGGCACCACAATCTTTTACAGGGATTTGGCCGAAAGGATAGCCAAACTTCATATTCTCTTTGAACATTGCGGACTTCAGAAAGGGGACAAGGTGGCGATCTGTGCCAGAAATCAGGTGAACTGGGCAGTTTCCTTCCTGTCGGCAATGACCTACGGCGCCGTCCCTGTGCCCATTCTGCATGAGTTCAAGGCCGGCAACATACACCATCTCGTTAACCATTCTGAGGCGAAGGTACTTTTTGTCGATCCGATTGTATGGGAGGGACTTTCGGAGTTGGAAATGCCCCAGTTGCAGGCAATTGCGAGAATTGACACATTCAGGCTCATATATTCCGCGTCAGAGAGGATTACATACGCCCGCGAGCATCTCAATGTCCTTTTCGGAGAGAAATATCCGGAGTCCTTCGGCCCGCAGGACATGGACTATTATGAGGACAAGCCGGACGAACTGGCTCTGATCAACTACACTTCCGGAACTTCCGGTTTTTCGAAGGGCGTGATGATTCCGTACAGGACCATCCAGTCCAACATGGAGTTCGCGCAGATGGCATGTCCCTATATAGACAACAAGTCGAACATTGTCGCGATGCTGCCTTCCGCGCATATGTACGGGCTTATGTTTGAGGTTCTCTACCAGCTTTACAAGGGTGTCCATGTGCACTTCCTCACCCGCATCCCGAGCCCGAAAATCATTATGGAGGCACTTGCCGAGGTGAAGCCGGACCTCGTGATTTCGGTTCCGCTCGTCATCGAGAAGATTTACAAGAGCAAGGTGCGTCCGGTGCTTGAGAAGAACGGAATCAGGCAGATGCTGCGGGTGCCGTTGCTTGACCAATTGATACTCAATAAGATAAAAACTGAACTTGTGAATGCGTTCGGCGGCCGGTTTCATGAAATCATCATCGGCGGCGCCGCGTTCAACAAGGATGTCGAGGAGTTCTTCAAGCGGATTCATTTCCCGTTCACCGTGGGTTACGGAATGACGGAATGCGGTCCGATCATCGCCTATGACGACTGGACGACGACAAGGCTCTATTCCTGCGGGAAGGCCGCGCCGAACATGACTATAAGGATAAATTCCTCCGACCCCGAAAATGTTCCGGGCGAGGTTCTCGTCAAGGGGGACAATGTCTTTCTCGGATACTATAAGAATCAGGAGGCTACGGACGCCGTGTTCACAGAGGACGGATGGTTCAGGACAGGGGATATGGGCGTGCTCGACAAGGACGGCTACCTCTATCTCAAGGGACGCTCCAAGTGCATGATTCTCGGCCCGTCAGGGCAGAATATATATCCGGAAGAAATAGAGACCGTTCTCAACAGTCTCGCGTATGTCGTTGATTCCCTTGTGATAGAGGACAACGGCGGACTTACGGCGCTCATATACCCGGATCTTCATCAGGCGGAGATTGACGGGCTCGCCGGAGATGCCCTTCAGGCTCATCTTGAGTCCCTGGTCAAGGAGGCGAACGATGAACTTCCTAACTATGCGCGAGTCAAGACTGTGGAGATTATGCCGGAGGACTTCGAGCGCACGCCTAAGAGGAGCATCAAGCGCTATCTTTACCAGCGAAGCGGCAAATAGGTCTCTGACTGTCGGAAATTTTACGGAAAAGTTTTTCTCATGGAAAAGTTTGACAAGGCATATCTTGAGATGGCGGCGGTCTGGGCGCGCAATTCCTACTGCAAGCGCCGTCAGGTGGGCGCGCTCATCGTAAAGGACAGGATGATAATCTCCGACGGCTACAACGGCACGCCGTCAGGCTTCGAGAATGTCTGCGAGGACGAGAACGGCGTCACGAAGCCTTATGTGCTTCATGCCGAGGCCAATGCAATCACGAAGGTCGCCAAGTCCGGCAACAGCAGTGAGGGGGCTACCCTCTACGTGACGGCCTCACCCTGCGTCGAATGTGCCAAGCTCATCATCCAGGCGGGCATCAGGCGCGTGGTCTATAAGGATTCCTACCGTCTCACGGACGGGGTGGAGCTGTTGGAGCGTGCCGGGATTGAAGTTGAACAGGTTGATGAATAGATTCTTATGAAACGCAATACTTATGCTCTGGTTTCCGCCCTTTTGGGGGTTCTCATCGGTGTCATTGCGTGCCTCACTGTCATGAAGTTTGCCGCGCCCGCGAGGGAATTTGACGGGAACTACGACCGATGGCGCAAGCTGAACCTGATTCTTGAGCAGATTCAGGACAATTATGTCGATACGATAGACCAGAAGGCCATGACCGACGCTGCGGTGGTGGCGGCAATGGGAAAGCTTGACCCCCATTCCGTATATCTCCCTCCGGTCGAACTAGAGGAGTCCGAGACTGAACTTGCGGGCAATTTCGAGGGCATAGGCATTCAGTTCAATGTTCCGAACGATACGGCCATAGTGCTCAGCGTCATTCCCGGGGGACCGTCGGAGAAGGCCGGTCTCATGCAGGGCGACAGAATCATACGAGTTGACAAGAAGACCATCGCCGGGATGAATACTCCTCAGGATTCGATGGTAAGGCTCATGAAGGGGCCTTCCGGAAGCAAGGTCACGATTACGGTGAACCGTGGAGGCGAACTGATACCTTTCGACATCACGAGAGGGAAGATTCCGGTGCATTGTGTGGATGCGGCCTTCATGCTTGATTCAGAGACGGGATATCTCAAGCTGGCAAAGTTCACGCGGACGACCTATGTCGAGTTCATATCCGCCGTGGCAAGCCTCCGTGCGCAGGGCATGGAACATCTTATTTTCGACCTGCGCGGGAACACGGGCGGCTATCTTGATCAGGCCTATATGCTATGCAACGAGTTCCTTGAAAAGGGAGACAAGGTAGTCTATATGGAAGGGCTGCACCGCTCGCGTTCGGACTTGGACGCTGACGGCAGGGGTACTCTCAAGGATGTTGGACTGTCAGTGCTGATAGACGAGGGCTCGGCCTCCTCAAGTGAAATCTTCGCGGGAGCCATGCAGGACAATGACCGTGGCGTGATAATCGGCCGCCGCTCGTTCGGAAAGGGCCTTGTCCAGGAGCCTATCAATTTCACCGACGGCAGCGGGCTGAGGCTCACGGTCGCGAGGTTCTACACGCCTTCGGGGCGCTGCATCCAGAAGCCTTACGGCGACGACTATGCCTACGACATCTACGAGCGCTATGCCCACGGTGAACTGACGGACGCCGACAGCATCCGGGTGAACAAGGACGAGGTGTATTACACGGTCGGCGGCCGCGCCGTCTATGGCGGCGGCGGGATAATTCCTGATGTATTCGTTCCTATGGACACTACACGCGCTTCAAATTTCTATGTCCAGTGCAACAAGAAGGCGACGGCCATGCGCTTTGCGAGCGCGATGTTCGACAAGTACCGCTCAGAGCTCGCTCAGATTGACGATTTCGGACAGCTGGAGCATTGGCTGGACGACAAGCATCTTGACAGGCAGTTCCTTGAATATGCCGCCGCTAAGGACGGCCTGAAGCCGAAGAAAGGAGAGTGGGAGGAGTCCGAGGAATATATGATGGTACAGATTAAGGCGCTTGTCGGGCGCTACTCCAAGGTCGGAGAGGAGGCGTTCTACCGATTCTATGTCGGCATTGACAATACTCTTCAGAAGGCTCTAAATCAAGCTCATGAGAATCCGGCGTGACATCGGATGCAGATTATTGCATCGGCTGCCGATGTTCTTGACAAAGCCGAGCCTGTGCCCCTTGTAGGAGACGGTTATATATCCGAGAGGAGAATCCTCAAGCCTTATACTGTCGCGGTGGAGAAACTCCAGCGCGGCTTTTTTGTCGAGCGGAGCATCCGGAAACGCATCCGGGCTGAGAATTGCCGACAGGGCCAGGTCTGCCGACGGAACCAGACTTCCTGCCTTCATGGCGCCGGCGGCGACTCCCGCAGCTATGGGTTTCAGGCAGGCTTCGAGCGTGGCGAGTTCGGCCCCCACCCGCTGCGGCACCGCGATGATGAGCTCGTTCCTTACCCTGAAGGAGACTTCTGTCGAGAACATTTCCGAAAGCTCCTTGAAGGACGCGGCGGAACCGTCCCGCTTGTCCGGACGGCCTTTTTCAAATTTCCCTTCCTCAAATTTCCTTTCCTCAAGCTTCTCTTTCCGGAACTTCCCCTTACCGTAACTCCTGCCGTCCTGCTGCCGGGTATCCGGTCTTTCCTTCTGCGCGTCCGTGACGGCGGCATACAGGGTCCCGTCCCCGGTCTTTCTCATCACCGCGCAGTATTGCCCTTTGCCGGGCACATATCCCGGGGCAAGCGAGAATCCGAACTCTGTCCGCATCGGTCCCTCGAAAGGGCAGTCTATGCTCTGTATTTCCGCCCCGAGCTCAGAGGCAATCCACCCGACATTCGCGTCATTCTCAATCCTGTTGAAAGTGCAGGTCGAGTAGATCAGCGTTCCTCCGGGGGCGAGTGCCGGCCAGACATCGGCGAGAATCCTCCTCTGCCGTGCCGCGCACAGCCCGACGGTTTCTTCCGACCACTGCTCCGCCGCGCTTTCGTCCTTCCTGAACATGCCCTCTCCCGAGCACGGGACATCGGTCAGAATGACGTCGAAGAATCCTGCGAGTCCCGCGAATGCCGCAGGGTCGGCCGAAGTCACCACTACATTCGGGTCTCCCCACAGCGCGACATTGTCGGCGAGCGTCCCGACGCGGTTTTTCATGACCTCGTTCGACACCAGCAGAAACCCGTCTCCGAGCATTCCCCGCAGCCTTGCTGCGATGTCGGTAGTCTTGCCGCCCGGCGCGGCGCACAGGTCAAGCACCCTTATTGTTCTCGGTTGAGTTGTTTTCAGCAGAGCGACTTCTCCGCCTTCTTCCGGCTTTCCGGTCATCTTCCCGAGCGCCTGCCCGAACACGAACCCTACGAACATCGAGGACGAGTCCTGGACATAATAGGCGCCGGAATGCATCGCGGGGTCGAGGGTGAACAGCGGACGGCTCTCCAGAAGATAGCCGCAGTCGCACCACGGGACTCTTCCCGCGACCCTTTCCCCGGCGATTTCCTGCACTCCGTTACATTCGTCCCCCCATTTCGCCGGGTTGAGGCGTACGGAAACAGACGGCGGACACTCAAGTGCCGCCGTCACCTTTGCAGCCCCTTCCGGACCGAATGCATCTTCGAGATATTTCCTGAAAGCAGGGTTGTTCATCACTTCCGGAATCAGAGCCCGAACTTCGCTGCGTCGAATCCCTCCGGCATCTTGCCGTTGGAAGCATCGACGAGACCGTCAACGACCTTGTCGAGCGCGGACTTGATTTTTGAGCCGAGCAGGGTCTTCATCATAAAGTTCAGGTCTGCATCCACGTCAATGCTGAAGACAGTCTGTGAAGCGGAGACAGCCGGCTCGAAATTGATCCTGACGGTGAAAGCGAACGGCGCCCCGTCGTCCTTGAGGACAAGCCGCGAATAGGGAGTCCTCTCTATGATTCTCACGCCTATGTCGAATCCCTGCACCTTCGCGTGAATGCTGTCACAGTCGGCCGTCACCCCCTCCCTCTTGTCCTGAGGAATTATGTTCGCGATGTTCCTCAGGTCTGTCAGCGCCATATAAAGTTCATACGGGGCCTTTGCCACCGTTCCTTTCTTGCTGCTGTAAGTTGCCATTGCACTTGTTTTTTATTTGTTGGAATGTTGTCGTGTCCGTCGGAAAACCTTATCTTTGTGCTCCGTTGCACGATATGCGCATTGCATAAGACTGCAAATTTATAAAAACTTTCGGAATTGCCCGCCGTGATGCGGACTGCGGAACGATGGAAATGCACAGGATATACTTTGAAAGGCGATGCGTCATAATATGCCCGCCGACGGAACCCGCCCTCTCGGACCCGAACGCGGTGGTCTTTCTGCTGGCGGACAGGTTCGGCATACATGACCTCATCAATATGTTCGAGAAATCTGACTCGCTTCAGAGGGTCTATATCCCGACCCCGAACGTAGAGCAGACCTATCAGAAGATATGCGCCGAATTTGTCCAGGTCTGCGCCGGCGGAGGACTTGTCTCGAACCGTCGCGGGGACTATCTGCTGATTAACCGCAACGGAATGTGGGACCTGCCCAAGGGACATCAGGAGGCCGGCGAGACCATACAGACCTGCGCTCTGCGCGAGGTGCAGGAAGAGACTGGTGTGAACCAGCTGATTCTCAGGGAACTGATATGTGTTACGGATCATTGTTACCGTCGCAACGGGATGTGGCATCTCAAGCACACGTGGTGGTTTGATATGCTCTACAATGACCCGACGGAACTCACTCCGCAGCGCGAGGAGGACATTTCCAAGGCGGCATGGGTCCCGCGTTCGTCGCTGCCTGCATATCTTCAGAACACCTTTCCATCAATCATTGAAGTCTTTAGAGAGCGGGGCGCCTAAAAAGCGGTGTCCCCTTTCTTCAGGTGTCTTTTACCTAACCTCAAAAAAAAGTCTCGATTTTTGAGAAATAGTGAAACAAAATCGGAAAAATATCGTATAACACATTACTTGCACGGAAAGAAGTGCGTGCCTGCGACAGGAAATAAAAGTAATGTTATTATATGAAGCTTTCACAGTTTAATTTCAGCCTTCCGGCTGACAGGATTGCGTCCGAGCCGCCTGTATGGCGTGACGAGTGCCGTCTGATGGTACTCCATAAGGACAGCGGGGAAATAGAACACAGGATTTTCAAGGATATAATCGACTATTTCGGAAAGGGCGACGTCTTTGTCCTTAACAACACAAAGGTGTTTCCGGCGAGGCTCTACGGCAAGAAGGAGAAGACCGGTGCGGAGATTGAGGTCTTTCTCCTCCGCGAGCTTAACCGTGAGCAGCGCCTGTGGGATGTCATTGTCGACCCTGCCCGTAAGATAAGGATAGGCAACAAGCTCTATTTCGGGGACGACGAGAGCCTCGTGGCCGAGGTCATTGACAACACGACGTCGCGCGGAAGGACTCTCCGCTTTCTCTATGACGGCGGATACGACGAGTTCAAGGAGGCTCTTTTCTCCCTCGGAGAGACTCCGGTTCCGAAGTGGGTGAAGCCGGCGGTGACAAAGGAGGACGCGGAGAACTACCAGACCATCTTCGCCACCGAGGAAGGAGCCGTGTGCGCTCCTGCGGCGGGGCTGCATTTCAGCCGAGAACTGCTCAACAGAATGATACTCAAGGATATAAACAAGACGTTCATAACCCTGCATATGGGAATCGGCCATTTCCGCTCCGTCGATGTCGAGGACCTTTCCAAGCATAAGATGGATTCCGAGAGGCTTATCATCACTCCCGAAGCCGCCGAGGTGATAAACACCGCGAAGAGGAACGGACACAGGGTGCTTGCCGTCGGAATCACGGTGATGCGCGGGCTTGAGACTTTCGTGACCACGAATGATGAGGTGAAGCCGTATGACGGGTGGACCAACAAGTTCATATTTCCGCCTTACCGCTTTGCCGTTCCCGATTCGATTGTCTCCAATTTCCATCTTCCTGAATCGACCATGCTGATGTCTGTGGCCGCGTTCGGTGGCTATGAGAAGGTTATGCACGCCTATAAGGTCGCGCTTGACGAGGGCTACAAGTTCGGACCTTACGGTGACGCGCTGCTGATTGTCTGACACTCTTGTCGGGGAGTGCCTTCCGGTTGCGGATGTCGCCGGCTGTTTCAATTTCGTGAAAAACGTCAAAAAAATTTTATAGAACACATAAAAAAAGAAAAATCGTCGATTGAAATCTTCGAATCGGCGGTTTTTTCTTTTTGTTCGGCCTACATTTGCAGAAACGATTTTGCGGAACTGAGAAAAATGGAAAGCAACTATGAAACGGTCTGCCTCTGCGCGTTGAACACGATTTTCGGATATGAGCCGAGAGTGGCCGGCGCGCTTATGGAGAGCCTCGGGAGTGCGGCTGCGGTGTTTGCGATGACGGAGAGCGATAAGGACAGCGTGTTCGGCCCTTTCAGCAAGTACCGGGGCAGAATCTGCGGCGAGGAGCTCGACAGGGCCGAGTCGGTGCTCAGGGATATGCGGGAGGCGGGCGTAAATTTCATCGGGATGACCTCCGATGATTATCCGGAGCGGCTCAGACACTGCGAGGATGCCCCCGTCGGGATATTCGTCTGCAGCGGCAGCCCTCCGTCGGGGATTTTCGGGGGAGGGCATTATGTGGCCGTAGTCGGGACGCGTGAAATCACCCCTTACGGAGAGCAGTGGTGCAGGGACATGATCCGGGCGATGGCGGAATCCGGCGCCGCTCCGAGCATCGTGAGCGGTCTGGCATATGGGACGGACATCATCGCGCACAGGTCAGCCGTGGAGCTCGGACTGCCTACCGTGGCCGTTATGGCGACCGGCCCGGACTCCGTCTATCCTTCCCGTCACCGGGACTTCGCCGAGCGGCTTGCAAGGCTTCCCGGATGTGCGCTTGTTACGGACTATCCTCCCGGGACCGCTCCTGTTGCCGTGAACTTCATCCGCCGCAACCGGATAATCGCCGGGCTGAGCGACAGCGTGGTTCTCGTTGAGTCGGCGGTGAAGGGCGGCGGGATGATAACCTGCCGTCTGGCATTCTCCTACGACAGGTCGGTGTACGCGCTGCCAGGGCGGGGAGACGACATCCGCTCGCAGGGCTGCAACCATCTTATAAGGGAGGGGGTCGCGGAAATAATCGAGTCTCCCGCCGACCTTGTCTCGCGGCTCGGACTCCGCGCTGAGAAAAAGTCCCGGACGGCGGGAGACGCCGCCTCCGGCGGGGAAACGGCGCCGGATTCTTCGGCGGATATGAGGACGGGTGACTTCCGAAGCAGGATAGACCTCCGTTATTCTAAGATTCTTCCTGACGAGAAGATTTCCGCGATGGCCGACATACTCCTGAAAATCAGGGCCAGGCGCGGAATAGACATTGACTCCCTGTGCTCCGAGACTGGATTGCCGTACAGGAATGTGTCAGAGCTGACCTCACTTCTTGAGAGTGACGGGATTATCAGCATAGACCTGCTGCGCCGCTGCACGATAAGGGCCTGACAGAAACTGATGACCGGTTTTGTGGAATTCAGGAAAATTTAAACGGATTATAGGGCGGCTTCTCGAAACAGATTCGTAAATTTGCCGGCAATTATGCTGAACTTTATCGACACACATTCGCATCTCTATGATGCGGCATACGAGGGGGACGGCGGCGGTGCGGTGCGCCGGGCCGTCGCGGCGGGCGTCACCAAGATAGTGATGCCGGACACGGACAGTTCCGTGCGCGAGGCTATGTTTGCCCTGTGCGGCGAGTTTCCCGGGGTCGCTTTCCCGTGCCTCGGCCTTCACCCTACGGAATTCGGGGAGAACTGGCGGGAGGAACTTGACCTGCTGCGCGGATTCATCGGCAGGGAAATTGTCGCCGTCGGGGAAATAGGGCTTGACCTGCACTGGCGCAGCGACAATCTCTCCGTCCAGATTGAGGTTTTCCGCTCCCAGCTGGAACTCGCCCTCGAACTGAATCTTCCCGTCATAATCCATAACCGTGAGGCCACGGCGCACATTCTTCGTGTCCTCGACGATTTCAGGGGCAGGGGACTGCGGGGCGTTTTCCATGCCTACAGCGGCAGTGCGGAGACTTTCCGGGAACTTGAACGTTACGGGGACTGGTCGGTGGGCATCGGCGGCGTGCTGACATTCAAGAACGCCTCGATAGCCGAGACTGTGAAGTCCATTCCGCTCGAAAGCATCGTCCTCGAAACGGACGCGCCCTATCTTACGCCGGCGCCATATCGCGGAAAGCGGAACGAAAGCTCGTATATCCCGGTCATCGCAGGAAAACTCGCGGAACTGAGGGGAATCTCCATAGATGAAGTCGCCTCAGTTACGACGATGAACGCGGAAAAACTTTTTGGAATATGAAAACATGGAATCATAAGTCGTCGATACTCATTATATATACCGGCGGAACCATAGGCATGAAGTCCGATCCGGCCGACGGTACGCTCAAGCCGTTCAATTTCAGCCAGATTCTGGACGAGGTGCCTGAACTCGCGAAGTTCGCCTGCCGCATAGATTCCTACTCGTTCAGCCCGATAATAGACTCCTCCGACGTGGAGCCTTCGATGTGGCTGACGCTCGTCAGTCTGATTGAGAGCAGGTATGAGGATTATGACGGCTTTGTGGTGCTCCACGGGACGGACACCATGTCCTATTCCGCCTCGGCAGTGAGCTTCATGATAGAGGGACTGACGAAGCCCGTGGTCTTCACCGGCAGCCAGCTCCCCATCGGTATGCCGCGCACCGACGGCAAGGAGAACCTGATTTCCGCCGTGGAGATTGCCTCCGCGAAGGATTCCGACGGGCACGCCGTCGTCCCGGAAGTCTGCATCTGTTTCGACAACCTGCTCATGCGCGGCAACCGCACGACCAAGATGAGCTCGGACGACTTCAAGGCGTTCAGCAGCGAGAACATCCCGCCTCTTGCCGAGGCAGGAATCAGCATACGCTATAACTTGTCTCTCATCCTCAAGCCGCAGGACTGGAACAGGCCGCCGGTGTTTCACAAGAGGCTCGACACGCGGGTTTCCATCCTGAAGATTCATCCCGGAATGACCGCCGAGGTCGTGCGGAACATCCTGTGCGGAGTCGGCACCCGTGCCGTCGTGATGGAGACCTATGGCTCCGGGAACGCCCCGTCGGCGGAATGGTTTATGTCGCTCGTGCGGGAGGCCCATGACATGGGCAAGATTCTTCTGAACGTCACCCAGTGCCCGTCAGGCTCCGTCAATATGGACATATACGCTACCGGGAAATGCCTGAAGAGGGCAGGGGTGCTCAACGGCTACGACAGCACGACTGAGAGCGCTCTGGCCAAATTGTTCGTGCTTCTGGGCGAGCACCCGGACAACGCGGGGGTGGAAAGGGAACTCGAGAGGAGTCTCAGAGGTGAGATTACCGTCTGACCGTGCGGCGGCCGAGACGCCTCCGGGAGGCTTTCTGTAATTTTTCGTGGACAAATATCCCCGCAAATATTTTTTTGTATGGTTTTTTATTGCTAAATTGCACCGATTTTTAAGGTTTCGGCAATGTGGGATTGTGCATTCCGGACTGAGGGAATGACATATTATTGAAAAACAAACAATTTAATAGTACTAATTATCAAAAAACGTTATGAAAAAAGTTTTAATGTTTTTGGCAGCTATTGGCTTGATGGCCTTTTCTGCACAGTTCGCATCAGCTCAGGATCAGGCAGCTGACGCTGCATCCACCGAAGAGGTCGCAGCAGCTCCCAAGGAGGTGACTTCTCTCGCTGAATTGACTGCAGCCCAGGAAGAAGTTCCTCTTCACCAGGCTCTCAAGACCAAATTCATTGAAGGAGGTCCTGCGTTCATGGCCGCCATCATCCTCTGCCTTATCCTCGGTCTTGCAATCGCAATCGAGCGTATTCTTTACCTCGCGTTCTCAAAGACCAACACCAAGAAACTTCTCGAAGGCATCGAGAAAGCCCTTGACGAGGGCGGCGTAGAGGCCGCTAAGGAACTTTGCCGCAACACCCGCGGTCCGGTGGCGAGCATCTTCTATCAGGGATTCCTCCGCATGGACCAGGGCATCGAGGTTGTCGAGAAGACAGTCGTTTCCTATGGTTCAGTGCAGATGAGCCTTATGGAGAATGGCCTGAGCTGGATTTCACTCTTCATCGCCCTTGCCCCTTCACTCGGATTCTTGGGAACGGTGCTCGGTATGATTGAGGCATTCGACGCCATCCAGGCAGCCGGCGACATCTCACCTAACATTGTCGCGGGAGGTATGAAGGTCGCCCTCATCACCACCGTCGGCGGTTTGATCGTTGCCATGATTCTTCAGGTGTTCTACAACTATATCCTCGCTCAGATTGAGAAGCGCACCATCGAGATGGAGGATGCTTCCATCAGCCTCGTGGACATCTTGGTTAAATATCAGAACAAATAAATCGGAACACAATGTACGCAAAAGTAATTAAAGCAATAGAGTGGGTTCTCCTCGCGATTGGTGTCGTCCTTGCCGTATTTGGTTATGCTTACGGCTTCACGGAATCCGACGGCATCGCGACGGACATCCTGATTTACTGCGCGTATGCTCTGATTGTCGTTGCCATCCTCGCCGTTATCGGACTCGGTCTCTACTTCTCAATCAAGCAGAATCCGAAGTCGCTCATCAAGTTGGGCATCGGTGCAGTGGTTGTGGCCGCAATCGTTGGCGTAGCGTATGTGTTGGCTCCGGGCACACCGGCAGTCGGCTCGTCCGTGCAGACATCTGCAGGAATGCTCAAGCTGACCGACACTATTCTTAACATCACCTATTTCGCATGCGGGGCAGCTGTTGTCTCAATCCTTGTCGGAGTTGTGATGAACGCAGTACGTAATAAATAATTGCAGACTATGGGCAGCAAAAAGACTCCAGAAATAAATTCAAGCTCCACGGCGGACATCGCGTTCCTGCTGCTGTGCTACTTCCTGATGACCACTACGATGAATCAGGATTCAGGCCTGCAGCGCCGTCTTCCGCCGATGCCGGCAGAGAATCAGAAGGCTGAGGATCAGAAGGTCAATCGACGCAATATCATCATTGTGAAGATTAACTCCGCCGACAGGCTTTTCGCCGGAAATGAAGCGATGGAAGTCAGCCAGCTGAAAGACAAGATTAAGGAATTCCTTACCAACCCGACCGACGACCCTAAGTTGCCGGAGAAGAAAATCAAGGACATCGAGGGATATGGAGAATATCCTGTTTCCGAGGGTGTGATTTCTCTTCAGAACGACCGCGGAACGAGCTATCAGGCTTATATCGCGGTTCAGAACGAGCTGGTGAAGGCGATCAACGAGATTCGTGACGATTTCGCTCGCGCCAATTACGGGAAGCCTTACGACAGGCTCACCGAGGAGCAGCAGAAAATCGTGCGTGACGCCGTTCCTCAGAAGATTTCCGAGGCCGAGCCTAAGGATGTTTCAAAAAGATAGGAGGATTTAGGATATGTCAAAATTCAGAAAAGACGGTAAGAAAACGACGCCGATGGCCAGCACGTCATCAACGTCAGATATCGTGTTCATGTTCCTGTTCTTCTTCATGGTGACGACGAACCTCCGCAAGACGGAAAACAAGGTCATCGTGAAACTTCCTGAGGCGTCCGAGGTCGTAAAACTGGAGAGGAAGGACCTGGCCTCCTATATCAACATAGGTACGCCGGTGAAACATCTTCAGGCACAGTTCGGAACGGACTCCCGGATTCAGTTGAACGATTCCTTCAAGACCATTGACGACATCCGCGACTTCATCGCTTCGGAGCGCGACTCCAAAAGCGAGGCCGACAGGTCGTTCATGACGGTCGCCATAAGGGCTGACGAGAACACGACCATGGGTATTGTGACAGATGTGAAGCAGGAGCTTAGAAGATGCTCCGCGCTCAAGATCATGTACTCGGCCAGAAAGGCTGAAAAATAGTCCCATGCAGATGATATGAGGGATGCCCTGACGACGAAATGCCTGGGGCATCCCTTTTTTTTGATGATTAAGAAATCTTCAGAGAAATAAGTTATGAACAAGAGAAAGATATCTATTATTGTGGCGACCGTGCTTGTGGCGGCAGCGACGGTCTGCATTGTGGTTTCACTGAAAAAGCCCCAAGGGCAGAACCCTCCTAAATATGTGTTCCTGTTCATCGGTGACGGAATGGGGCTGGCTCATGCCTCTGCCACGGATTCTTTCCTCGCCTATCAGGATTCCTGCTATGGAGGCGGCTATCTCACCTTCACGCAGTTCCCTGTTGTCGGACTGACACGCACATGGTGCGCGGACAGCGGTGTGACCGATTCCGCTGCGGCCGGCACCGCGATTGCCTGCGGGCAGAAGACCAATACGTCGCGGATAGGAATGGCTCCTGACGGAGCGCCGCTCCGGTCAATGGCGTACGATTTTAAGGAGGCGGGCTATCAGGTCGGCATCATGTCCGACGGACCGGTCAATCACGCGACTCCGGCGGCGTTCTATGCCCACGCGCTCAAGCGCAGTCTCTACTATGACATCGCCAAGGAGATGTCCTCCTGCGGCTTCGACTTTCTGGGCGGTTCGGAGATTATAGACCGTTATGGGCGGAAGCATGATATGGAGGATGTCGTGAAGCTTGTCGAGGCCGACGGCGGCACCGATGTCTGCTTCGGGATTGATGAGCTGAAGGCTTCCACTGCTCGGACTAAGGTCCTTCTTCCTTCAGAGCCCGAGGATTCCGATGATTTCGACAACATGGACTCCAACAAGAACTATGACCTTGCCATGGCCGGACAGGGAATGCAGGCCGCGGATTTTGTCAGGGCCTGCCTGGGCACTCTTGACGAGGACAAACCTTTTTTTCTGATGTGCGAGCAGGGCTACATCGACTGGGCCTCACACGGCGGACGCACCATGAGGGTCATCGAGAGCGTGAAACTTCTTGACAAGGCCGTCGCCGAGGCTTATGAGTTCTATCTCAGGCATCCTGACGAGACGCTTATCCTTGTCACAGCAGACCACGAGACCGGCGGGCTTACTTTCGGCACCGAATCCTATCTTACGAACTGGAAGCCGCTCGACGATTTTTGGACGGAATCCGGACACGACGATTCTTCGCTTACGGATGACGCCAATGCGGAACTCAACAGGAGTGCGCATGTGAACTGGAGTACCCATGGGCATACCGGTTGTCCTGTCCCGATTTATGCGATTGGAAAGAATGCTGACAAGTTCACCGGGTTCTATGAAAACTCGCGGATTAAGGAGCGGATACTTTGTTCGGTAAAATGACGCGGGACTGCTATTCCCCGTGTGAGGGGGAGAGGCTGATGACAAAAAATCAAAACGGCCTCTCTTTTTTTTGAAAAAGTAGCGAGGGCTTAGTATCTTTGTAAGATTTTTGGTCTGACCGTAGAATGGCCGGACAATAATACTAGAGCAAATGGAAAAGATAATCAGAACCAAGGTCAAGGACTTGCTGGCGGGCGAGCCGGGCAAAACCGTTCTGGCGAAGGGTTGGGTCAGAACAAAGAGAGGCAACAAGAAAATCAATTTTATCGCCCTTAATGACGGCTCGACAATAAACAATATCCAGATTGTCGTTGATCTGGCGGCCTTTGACGAGAACCTTCTTAAGAGGATTACCACAGGCGCGTGCATTGCGGTGACCGGAGAGCTCGTGCCGTCACTCGGCAGCGGTCAGGCCGTTGAGATTCAGGCAAAGGAGATTGAACTCTACGGAGAGGCGGATCCGGAGACATATCCACTCCAAAAGAAGGGTCATTCCCTTGAATTTCTTCGCGAGATAGCGCATCTCCGTCCGAGGACCAACACGTTCGGCGCTGTTCTGAGAATACGTCACGCGATGGCATATGCCATACATAACTACTTCAACAGCAAGGGATTCGTCTATCTCCATACTCCGATTATCACGGCATCGGACTGCGAGGGTGCGGGACAGATGTTTCAGGTCACGACCCTAGACTTGGAGAATCCTCCGCGCACGAAGGAAGGGAAGGTCGATTACAGCCAGGACTTTTTCGGACGGCACACCAGCCTTACGGTGAGCGGACAGCTGGAGGGAGAGCTCGGCGCCATGGCGCTCGGGGAGATTTACACTTTCGGACCTACTTTCCGTGCTGAGAACTCCAACACGCCTCGGCATCTTGCGGAGTTCTGGATGATTGAACCGGAGATGGCGTTCTACGATGTGAACGACAACATGGATCTTGCTGAGGATTTCATAAAGTCGCTCATCCGCTACGCCCTCGACCATTGCATGGACGACCTGAAGTTCCTGAACGATATGTATGACAAGGAACTCATAGAGCGGCTGCAGAATGTCATAAAGACAGATTTTGTGCGTCTGACATACACCGAAGGCATAAAGATTCTCGAAGAGTCCGGAGAAAAGTTCGAGTTCCCCGTGTATTGGGGCGTGGATTTGCAGTCCGAGCATGAGAGGTACCTCGTCGAAAAGCATTTCGGCCGCCCGGTGATTCTTACGGACTATCCAAAGGACATCAAGGCGTTCTATATGAAGCAGAACGAGGACGGGAAGACCGTCCGCGGAATGGACGTGCTCTTCCCTAAAATCGGTGAAATCATCGGCGGCTCTGAGCGCGAGTCGTCACTGGAAAAGCTCAACGCCCGCATAGACGAGCTCGGAATGAGCCGCGAGTCGCTCGAATGGTATCTCGACACACGCCGTTTCGGCTCTGCTCCTCACAGCGGCTTCGGCCTCGGCTTCGAGAGGCTGCTCCTGTTCGTGACCGGTATGGCCAACATCAGGGATGTGATACCGTTCCCGAGGACTCCGAAAAACGCTGAATATTAGAATATAACTGAACAAAAAATATAAACATCTTCTTAGAACTACGCAAACAAGGAAAATCATGCTGATAATCGGAATTGCCGGCGGGTCCGGTTCAGGAAAGACAACGGTGGTGAAGGCGCTCACTGACCAGCTGAAGGAAAGGGTGGTCGTCATCCCTCAGGACTCCTATTACAAGGATTCCAGCCACCTCCCGATGGAGGAGCGGCAGAAGGTGAACTTCGACCATCCGGATTCGATAGATTTCGACCTTCTGATTCAGCATCTGAAGGATTTGAAGGCCGGCAAGTCAATAGAACAGCCCGTCTATTCCTACATCACCTGCTCGCGCAGCAAGACGGAGACAATTACTGTCAATCCAGCCGAGGTCATCATAGTTGAGGGCATTCTCATCTTCTGCTGCGCCGAACTTCGCGCTCAGATGGACATAAAGATTTTTGTCGATGCGGACGACGACGACAGGCTTATGCGCGTTATGGCACGCGATATCATCGAACGCGGCAAGACAGTGGAGACGGTGATTCAGAGATATTCCAGCACTGTCAAGCCGATGTTCCTCCAGTTCATAGAGCCAAGCAAGAGATATGCTGACGTGATTATCCCGCAGGGGGGACACAATAAGGTTGCCATCGACGTGATTGCGGCGACTATCGAGAAGTCGCTGAACTCCTGCCATCAGTAAAAGTTTGCCTTGTCATGCGCCGGATAGATTCAGAGGACAGGGCAGGGTTATATGTCACCGTGATATTCCATCTCACGGTGATTATTGTTTTGCTTGCCGTGCAGATTGGTGCGCAAGTCAAGGGAGACACGAGTTTTCTGATGGATTTTTCCAGACAGGATGAAATTGAACGGGAAGAAAGGGAGGCGGACTTCAAGGAGGGCATCAGCCGGCGGCTGGACGAGCTCATCGGCATGAGTTCTCCGGCGGGGACGGCGATACGCAATGTCACGGTAGATCGCAGCGCACCTCTCAAGGATGACCGCAACACTGACGCGGAGGAACTCTACCGCGAGAACGAGCGTCTGCAGCGGGATTTGAAGGGGCTGGATTCGCGTCAGGAGGATGCAAGGGACGAGACTGTTGACATGAGCGGGACAAACCGCACTGCGGAGGAACGCAAGACTGACGGCCGGCAGTATTCCGGTCCGTCTGTGCTGAGCTGGACGCTTGACGGGCGCAAGGCCAGCACGCTCCCGGTACCTGCGTACAAGTGCTACAACGGAGGGGATGTGACTGTGCTGATTAAGGTCAATAATTCCGGGGTGGTGGTGAGCGCGAAAATCGTGGAGGCCGTTTCCAGCGATGACGAGTGTCTGCGGAAGTCGGCCGTCAGGGCTGCCCGCACCTCGCGGTTCAGTATGTCATCCACGGCTCCGGCCAATCAGGTGGGGGAAATTACTTATCGCTTCATCGCTCAATAGCGGGGCGGGGCGAAGAAAAAGCGATCTCATCTTTTTCTTCATCCCCTTTCTTTCAGCATACTCAGTCGGAGTGATGATGCGGGTGGCCTTTGCGGTAGAGCTGGTATGAATTGAAGATGTTGTGCCATAGGCTGTAGAAGCCGCCGGCTATGCTCGTGACCGGAGTCATGAACGTGTAGGCCATCCATATGGCGAAGACCGTGTTTTTCTGTCCGAGCGCCTGCCCGGCCGTGATGCCGTTGCCCCATTTCGCGCCTATGCGGCGTCCCGTCCAGAACTGCAGGATGCAGCACAGCAGGGAGATGGCCGCCATTCCTACCATATAGCCGATGGGAATGCCGCTCTTGACTATTGCTCTTGTTGTCACGACAATCGCGAGCGGGAGCGAAACCGACCAGATGTAGAGCGCGAGGTCGTTGAAGTGCAGAATCCACCGATGAAAGCCGGGGAGCAGGAAACGCACGAGCCAGGCGCAGATGCATGGCATGATGAGCAGCGGGAAGGTCTTTGCCATAATCATGCAGAATGCCGTCGTGAACGAGATTCCTGCGGCCGGATGCACGAGAGGGACGATTGCCGGGACGATGAGCGCCGTCACGATGTTGATGAGTATCGTGTAGGTGATGATTCCGGGCATATCCCCGCCGAGTTTTCCGGTGATTACCGCAGCGGCCGTGGCCGTGGGGCATATCATGCATATCATGAAGCTCTCTATGAGCAGTCCGTAGTGCCCGCCTCCGCAGAGCATCAGCACAACTCCTGGAATCACGAACCCTGCGGTCTGGACGAGCAGCAGCCAGAACTGCCATCTGTGCGGCCGCATCTGCCTCGGCGCTATGCGGCAGAACGACAGGAACAGCATCAGAAACATCAGCACGGGCTGGATAATCTTCACTGCCTTGTCCAGATAGGGCCCCGCCGGAGCCAATGCCGGTATGCTGTGGTAGATAAGGTAGGCCGCTACTCCGGCTGCCATGGCAATCGGCAGCATCCAGTCCTTCCAGATTTGTTTCAGACTAACTCTCATATTACTCCTTTGTAAATGTGAAATGAACAGGCTGCATTACTCGTGATGATAGGGTTCGCCCTTGATTATGGTGAAGGCACGGTAGAGCTGTTCGACGAATATTGCCCTGACCATCTGGTGCGAGAAGGTCATCCGTGAGAGCGAGACCATAGAGTTACAGCGGTCATAGACCTCCTTGCTGAATCCGTATGCCCCGCCGACGACAAAGACAATGTCATGTGGCGAACCTCCGGAAATCTTGGCGTTGAGAACCCCCGACCACTCGACGGAGCTGTATTCCTTTCCGTGCTCGTCGAGCAGGATGACATCGTCCGCAGGGCGTATGTTCTTGAGAATCAGCTCGCCTTCCTTCGCCTTTATCTGTTCCCTGCTCAATGCGGAAACCTTCTTGAGCTCGGGAATCTCCATCAGGGCGAAACTCGTGTAGTGCCGGAGTCTGTCGATATAAATCTCCATCCCGTTTCTCACCCAGTCCCTGTCGGTCTTCCCGACTGTCAGCATAGTAATTTTCATGCGGCAAAAATAATAAATATTCCGCGCATTCCGGATGAAAGTTTATGGCATTTTCGGCTTCCATATCGAGTTTTATGTGCCGATTTGTGTCTTGCGGTCCTTTGGCTCTATCAGATTTCTCCACTCCGCTTCACCCTGGTCGGAATGATTGCTTTTTGCAATTGTTTTGCTATCTTTGTTGCAGAAATATAGAGATTGTGTCACAGTCAGCAGTAACACGGGTGTGAAGTCGAGCGATAGTTATCGTTTTTATTTGCTTATTTGCGTGAGAATTGCGACCTTTGCCCCGTTGAATGTGAAAGAGACAGATGAGACTTAACGGAATGAATGTTGGCGTAATGCGCTGTGCTGCAACCACCTTCGGGGG
>DJPQ01000002.1 GCA_002439805.1 Bacteroidales bacterium UBA6408 | reverse complement strand
TCCCTCGTCTGCAACGCGAAGAATCCTCCGGTCATCAACTCCAGCAGCTTCAGCGGCGTGGCGAAGGACAACTTCACCGTCGAGGTGCCCGAGGCCTCAGTCGCCCAGTACCGCACGGCGAACAACTGGAGCGAGTTCAAGCGCTTCTCCGCCCACAGGGACTTCTCCATCAGCCGGGGGCTGCTCCGGACCCTGAACGCTCCGTGCACCAAGGAGTTCCTTCTCCGCGCCCCGGCCGGAAGCAAGTGGACGGTGGAGTCCAAGCCGGACTGGGTGAGCCTCACCCCGTCTTCCGGCAACGCGGACATGACGGCGGCAATCTGCAAGGTCGATGTGTCGGTTTCCGTTGACCGCCTCGAAAGGGGAGCGGGCAGCCGCAGCGGCGAGATTGTATTTCTGCTAGACGGCGAGGATTGCCGCGTGAGGATGACCGTGGAGCAGTATGACTACGAGTACGGTGACGGCGACATCGTGACACTCCAGACCGCCAGCAAGGGCAAGGGCGTGAACCTCGTGCTCATGGGCGACTGCTTCGACGCGAAGGACATCAGCGAGGGCAAGTACCTCAAGGCCGTGCAGGACGCATACGGCTACTTCTTCGACATCGAGCCGTACCTCACCTACAAGGATTACTTCAACGTGTATGGCGTGTTCGGAATGTCCCCTGACAGCGGCATGGGCACTGTGAACACCATCCGCGAGGCACGCTTCGGCAGCCAATACACAATCAACGCCGGCGTGTCCCCGGACTTCGACGCGGTGTTCAATGCCGCCTGCCTCGCGCCTATAGACGACGACCTCGGCCGGACTCTCATAGTCATGGTCGAGAACAGCAGCGACTACAGCGGGCTCACCTACATGTGGGGTGACGGCTCGGCTGTGGCTGTTGTTCCGATGAGCGCCGACCCCGCCCCGTATGACTTCCGAGGCCTCGTCCACCATGAGGCCGGCGGCCACGGCTTCGGAAAGCTCGCCGACGAGTACATCTACCACAACGCCTTCATCCAGTCCTGCGCCTGCACCTGCTGCGGTCATGTCGCCGCGGTCAACAGCATGAAGCGCTACGGCTTCTACGCGAACATTTCCCTCACTGGCAGCACCCACGACGTCCCGTGGTCGCACCTCATCTACGACCAGCAGTACTCCGCCACGGTAGATGTCTATGAGGGCGCGTTCTTCCACACCCGCGGCGTGTTCCGCAGCGAGCCGACGAGCTGCATGCACAACAACATCCCTTACTACAGCGCCATCTCCCGCGAGGCCATCGTTAAGCGCATCATGTCCTACGCAGGGGAAGACTACTCGTTCGACGACTTCAAGGCCAACGACAAGGAGTCCCTGCCGTCGTCCGCGACCAAGTCAGCCGGGAAGCCGCAGCCGTTCGAGTACGGCCTGAACGGCGGAGCGTCGTCGTCCGGCTACAACCAGATGCCGCCTAAGTTCATGGGCGAGAGGCCGTCATTCAGGAAAAAACCGATAAATGTGAAAAGATAAGAAGCTGTTTTAATTTTTCTCACATTTATTTTTATATGTTCGTTCTTTTGGTGTCTTTTTGGTCATATTTTCCCATTTTGTTCGTCATTTAGCACCGCTAAACTCCTCTCAAAACAGAAAAATCTGTCTCAAAAATACATCTCAAAATAACTGAACAAAAAATTCAAACAGCTTCTAAGTTTCTGACCTTACGATATATAAAAGACAAAATTATGAAACGAACAACCATATCATTGGGAACGGTTCTTCTGGCAGCGGCGTTCATCTCCGCCTGTCAGAAGGACAGCCCGACGGGGAGCATCGCCGAGTCTCCCCGCGAGATGAGCTTCAGCGTCCTGTCTCCGGGCGCTCAGACAAAGGTCTCCGGCAGCACATTCGAGACGGGCGACAAAATCGGCATATTCGTCACCGACTACGCCGACGAACAGACCCCGATGCCCCTCCAGATTTCGGGCAACCGCGCGACCAACGTCGCGGCGACATTCGACGGACAGAGCTGGACTTCAGAAAGGCCGGTCTATTGGGGCGCGGGGAAGTCCGACATCTATGCCACCTTCCCGCGCATCGAAGACCTCAGCGATATAAACAGCCAGAGCTTCTCCGTCGCCACTGACCAGAGCGCAGAGGCGAAGGACGGCACTCCAACCGCCTACGAGACCTCCGACTTCCTCTGGGCCAAGGCCAAGGGAGTGATCCGTACTGACGGCGCTGTGAGCCTCGCGATGCGTCACGTCATGAGCCGTCTCGTCGTGCGGATAGTCGCCGGCGACAAGTATGTAGGCTCCCTTCCGGAGGACGCGACCGTCCTCCTGCACAGCACCGTCACCGACGCGAGGATAGACATTGAGAAGGGCTCAGTCGAGAAGGACCAATACGGCGGCGCGAAGTCAATCCGGATGAGGAACCTCGGCATCATCAGCGCCGGCGGGGTCGATGCGGTGACCTACGAGGCGATAGTCGTCCCGCAGATGCTCGAGACGAGCGTGCCCCTGATAGAAATCAACTCCAAGAGCGTGTCCTACCTGCTGGAGGACTCGTTCAGCTTCCGTCCGGGCGTGTCCTACACCTACACCGCCACGCTCAACGCCTCTACCACTGCCATCCGCGTTGACATCGGCTGCGAGATAGACGACTGGAACAGCACGGGCGGCAGCGGCACGGGCACCGGCGGCGGAACAGAGCCGGGCGGAGACCCCGGGGACGACGACGGCATCGTTTACACCGACCTCTCAGCGGAGGGCACCGCCAACTGCTACCTCATCACCGGAGCCGGGAACTACAAGTTCAGGGCTGTCCAGGGCAACACCGACGGCACCGTTGGCAACGTCAGGAGCGTCGAGGTTCTCTGGGAGTCCTTCGGCACGGACATCACCCCGAATGTCGGCGACCTCATCGCCTCCGCATCCTACAGGGACGGCTACGTCCGCTTCAAAACCCCGGAGACCTTCGCCCGGGGCAACGCCGTGATAGCTGCAAAGAACTCCAAGGGCGTGATTCTCTGGTCATGGCACATCTGGTGCTCGGAGGAGGGCTGGCAGGAGCAGGAGTACTACAACAACGCCGGCACGATGATGGACCGCAACCTCGGCGCGACGAGCGCCACCCCGGGCGACGTCGGAGCTCTCGGCCTCCTCTACCAGTGGGGCAGGAAGGACCCGTTCCTCGGCTCGTCGTCAATCTTGGAGTCCAAGGTCGCTGCCTCTACGGGAACTTGGAATGTAAATTCCAATGGCTCAACGATTAAGGCTGAAGAAAATCCGATGACTTTCTACAAATCGCTTTGGCTTCCGGATTACAGCTGGCAGTCTCAAAAAACGGCCTACGACCCTTGTCCGGTCGGCTGGCGAGTTCCTGACGGCGGAGCAGACGGAGTCTGGGCAAAGGCGTTCGGTTCCAAGGACAGTTTCTCAACATCGTTCGACAGCAAGAGGGGCTTTAATTTCTCGGGAAAATTGGGCGATTCAGAGACGATTTGGTACGCCGCGTCGGGTTATCGGCGCAACGATTCGGGGGCGCTGAGCAATGTCGGCTACTACGGCTTCTACTGGTCCTGCTCCCCGTACTCCAATCTCAGCTACGCGTGGTACCTCAGCTTCTACAACAACGGCGGTGTCAGTCCGGCGAACAGCAGCGATCGTTCAAGCGGGCGGGCCGTCCGTTGTCTCCAAGAAAAATAATTTTTGATGAGCGGTTCGCGGTTTTCCTGCGCGAGCGGAAAACCGCGAACCTGCGCTTTGAGTATTTCTCCTCGCGCCCGGCGCGAGGCTTCATGTGAAGGATGGCGACGAAGTAATATCGGCGCGAAGCACCCGAATTTATAAGGAAGAAATGACATTCCGCGAAATCATATCAAGAGAAGAACAGAACAACGACAGCATCTGGCTCTACCGTGAGGGGATGTTCATGAAGGCGTATGAGCGTTCGGCATATTTCGCGCACACCCTCATCCATGAGTTCAAACTCTCCCGTCGCTATGTCAAGACTGTCAATATGGATGTCATATCGCTCGGCTTTCCGGAGCAGACTGTTCCCAAATGGCTGAACGGCTATGTGTATGAGTACGTGCAGGACGGACTGATATGTTGCCGCACGCGGAAACAGTTCGACGAGGTGGAGTTTCACAACTGGAAGGAGGCGGTGAGCGTGAACGCAGGAGACCGATTCACTCCGAACACAGCCGTGATTGAAAAGACCCCTGTCTATAAGGCTACCTACGACCTTCTCGTTCAGGTGTATTCATTCTCGGTGAACATCTCCAAGAATGTCGCGAACCCGGTAGGGCTTCGGCTCAAGGAAAGCTGCTACTCTCTGGCATATGCCGTGCGGATGCTCTATGACGTTCCGGGTCGAGAAGCGCACATAGACTCCGCCCTTGCGCTCGCCTCGGAAATCAAGTTCATTCTTCAGATCCTCAAAGACCTCAGGGAGATTTCGACAAATACTTTTGCATTCTTTCTCGTGAACTTGGCCTGCGACTCCATCTTCGCAAGGTTCACCTTACAACCGCCATCAAGGGCGTGCGATTTCTCGGCACGGTCCTCAAACCTTACTCCCGCCATGTGCATCCGCAGACTTTCCGCCGTGCCCGTGCCCATCTTCTCGATGTCCTGACGGAAGAGGAAAATCCCTACCGCATCGCCGCCGTCTCTGCATCTTTCAACGCACTTTTCGGCGCTAATGTTTCCTGATATGTTCTAATTGTTTAGAAATTATAATATGGCTGAAAGAACAATCCGGCTCGTGCAGATTTACAACCCCTTTCCTTTGGCCTCGTCCCAGATGGCGTCCATTTCGGCGAGAGTCATGTCGTGGAGGTCGCGGCCCTCGCGGATGGTGTGCTCTTCGAGGTAGGTGAAGCGGCGGCGGAACTTGGCACAGGTGCGCTCCAGGGCAGTGTCCGGGTTGAGTTTGTAGAGGCGGCCGGCGTTCACGAGAGCGAAAATCATGTCTCCGAGCTCCTCTTCGGCACGGTCCTTCGCCGCGGCCTTTTCCTCGTCCGAGACGGCGGCGTCAATGGCCTTCAGCTCAGTTTCCAGTTCTCCTTCCTCCTCCTTGACCTTCGCCCAGACATCCTCCTTCTTTTCCCAGTCGAAGCCGACCCCGCGGGCCTTGTCCTGAATCCTGTAGGCCTTAATCATCGACGGAAGCGACTCCGGCACCCCGCTCAGAACCCTCTTGTTGCCGTCCTTCTCTCTGGTCTTGAGCATCTCCCAGTTGCGCACCACATCCTCCGCCGAGGCTGCCTCAGTCTCTCCGAATACATGAGGGTGGCGATATATCAGTTTGTCGCACAGATGATTGCATACGTCGGCAATGTCAAATTCCCCCTTTTCGTCGCCCATCTTCGCATAGAACACGACATGGAGCAGCAGGTCGCCGAGCTCCTTGCAAATCTCCCCATGCTCATCCTTCAGAATCGCGTCGCTCAGTTCATACACCTCCTCAATCGTCTGCGGCCGCAGGCTCTCGTTCGTCTGTTTCCGGTCCCACGGGCATTTCACCCTCAGTTCGTCCAAAATGTCGAGCAGCCGCCCGAACGCCTCAAGTTTCTGTTCTCTCGTATTCATCGTTTGTTCTTTATTTTCTGTTTATTGAGATATGATTCCATTGAAATGAGCCTCCGTTTCATCCGATTTCGTCGATATATTTTCCTCTCCTCATCCAATGGATATATCCGTATATCGCGGAAAGGGCGTATATTATATATAGGAGTGACATGGCCGGCATTCCTTGGGTATGACAAATCCATGCGGAGGCGGCGTCTGCGAAGATCCAGAGAATCCACTGCTGGGGATATGACTTCGCGAGCCACCATGTCGCGATGCAGCTCAGGACCGTCGCGCCGGCGTCTCCCACGGATTTCGGGTCGTCAAGCTCCCGGAGGATGAAATACAGCGCCGCCGTGCCGGCAACAAGTATCAGAGCGCTGATGAGGGTCGTCCTCGGGGACAGGTGCCGCAGGTGAATCGCTGCGACATTCTCGACATTGTCGGCCGTCACTTTTGAGCCTTCGCTTGCCATCTTGGCGTTTCCCTTTGTCATTTCGGGCACATCCGAGAAATCTTTCAGCCTGTCATCCCTCCTCCACTGGACGAAGCCTACGAATGCCATCACGACATAGTAGAGGTTCAGCGCGGACGAGGCGTACAGCCCGCCTATGAAGAACGAAATCATGGCTGCGGCAGCCGAGAGCAGCTGAAAGACCCACATCCAGTTGTTCTGCCTGATTTCGAGAACCAGGAACAGGACACCCGTGACGAGCGTGAATATTCCGAGAAAGTCAAATTCCATATTTATTTCAAATCCGCTGCAAAGATACCCAAAATTCATTGAAATCGGTAGGAGCATCGGAGATATGGATGTTTCGTAAAAGCATTTTTATACTTAATTTTGCATCGCAAATCGGAAGAAGCGCCGTCTCATCGGCGGATACGAAAAAGACGAATACGCGAAATTTGAGAATATATGAAAACGATACGGAATGCGGAATTCGGAGGCGAACGCCCTCTGTTTGAATCACATGGGCTGCGGCTTGAGAATGTCGTCATACACGAGGGCGAGTCGGCGATAAAGGAATGCAGCGACATCGAGGCCGTCGATTGCAGGTTCGAGGGAAACTATCCCTTCTGGCACGTGCACGGGTTTCTCATCGAGCGCTGCTTCTTCGATGTCGGGGGGCGTTCGGCGCTGTGGTATTCGGATCATCTTACTATGAGGGACACCGTGATTGCCGCGCCTAAGATGTTCCGTGAGATGAGCGACATCGAAATCGAGAGGGTGGAGATGACTGACGCGGACGAGGTCTTCTGGAGATGCAGCCGCGTGAATGTAAAGGACTTGAAATTGCACGGAGGCACCTACCCTTTCATGTTCAGCAATGACTTGAAAATCGACGGCCTTGTCAGCGACAGCAAGTATGTGTTCCAGTATGTCCGCAACCTTGAGCTGCGAAATGCGAAAATCACGACGAAAGACGCGCTCTGGGAAAGCGAGAACGTGACGGTCTATGATTCCGAACTCAGCGGGGAATACCTCGGCTGGCATTCCCGGAACCTCAGACTCGTGAACTGCCGTATTTCCGGCACTCAGCCGCTCTGCTATGCTGAGAATCTCGTGCTTGAGAACTGCACATTCGCCGAGGACTGCGACCTCGCGTTCGAGTACAGCAGCGTGCAGGCAACCATCAATGGGGGCATCCGCAGCGTCAAGAACCCTCGGACGGGAAGCATTGTGGCGGATGAAATCGGGGAAATAATCATCGACAAGAACATCAAGGCTCCGGCGGACTGCGTGATTGAGGTGCGGGGCGGAAGAAGATAGGACGGGAGACGGTTCCGTCGGGACTTTCGGGCAGGTTTCTTCGCCTCCATGGCGGGTAAAATGTTAGAGAAAATGGGAAAATACAATTTTGATGAGATAGTTCCGAGGCGCGGGACAAATTCCTACAAATGGGACACCCCGGCGGAAGGCGTGCTGCCGATGTGGGTCGCGGACATGGACTTCAGGACGGCGCCCTGCGTGACTGAAGCGCTGCGCCGCAGGGTAGAGCATGGGATTTTCGGCTATGTCAAGGTTCCGCAGTCCTACTATGATGCCGTAATCGACTGGTTCAGAGAGCGTCACGGCGTGCGCTTCGAGCGCGACCGGTTCATCTGCACGAGCGGCGTGGTACCTGCAATTTCAGCGATTATCAAGGCGCTGACCCGCCCGGGAGACAAGGTCATAGTGCAGCCTCCGGTCTATAACTGCTTCTTCTCGTCCATCCGCAACAACGGATGCGAGATGCTCCCGAACCGGCTTCTCCGCGACGGACTTTCGTGGAGAATGGACTTCGACGACCTTGAGGCGAAGGCCTCCGACCAGAAGGCGAAGGTTATGATTCTGTGCAATCCCCACAATCCCGTCGGGCGGGTGTGGACTGAGGAGGAACTGCGCGGAGTCGGGGAAATATGTCTGAGGAACAATGTGTTCGTAATTTCCGACGAGATTCACTGCGAGCTGACCTACCCCGGACACGACTACACTCCCTTCGCCTCTCTCGGCAAGGCTTTCAGGCTCGGCTCCGCCACCTGCATCTCACCGAGCAAGGCATTCAACATCGCCGGACTTCAGATTGCGAACATAATCGCGGAGGATTGCGAAATCCTCTCCCGCATAGACCGTGCAATCAACATCAACGAGGTCTGTGACGTGAACCCGTTCGGAGTAGAGGCGACCCTCGCTGCATACTCTCCGGAGGGAGCCGACTGGCTGGATGAGCTGCGCGGCTACCTCTATGACAACTATATGACGGTCAAGGTCTTTTTCTCCGAGCACATCCCTCAGTGTCCCGTCACGGAACTCGAAGGCACCTATCTCGTCTGGATTGACATCAGCGCGACGGGGCTGAACGCCGACGAGGTCACGGCGCTCCTGCTTGACGAGCAGAAACTAATGGTCAATTCCGGCTCCATGTACGGTCCCGGCGGCGAGAACTTCATCCGCCTCAACATCGCCTGTCCCCGCTCCCTCCTCCTCGCCGGCCTTGAGCGGCTGAGTCGGGCATTGTAGCAAAAGTGGTGTAAATTCAAGGACAACGAACAAGATGGTGACAAAGTTTTTTGCTCACCGTCTTGTCCCATTTTTTACGCAAAAAACGGGACATTTTTATGTGTGCAGACTTATGTGCTAATCAAAAAATGTCTTGGACTATTCAATACTGCACTCGTACTTATTGACTTGACATCTATGCCAATGCCGCAGGGATAAAAGGGCGTATTTTACCAGGTTATCACCTTGTCGACTATCTGTTGCTGTTCAGTGCTGCTGCGGCGTAGGTAGATGCGAGTGGTTTCAATACTTTCGTGTCCCATGAGGTCGGCAAGTAAGGATATATCATTGAACTTTTCTAAGAAATTCTTTGCAAAACGATGTCGAAAAGAATGAGGATAAACAACTTTCTCATTCAAACCATATTTTACGGCATACTTCTTCAGCTGTTGTGCAATGCCTCTTGTTGTGAGTCGCTGGCCGTATTGATTCAAGAAAATATAACCATCGGAGCGTCTCTGGCCTGATAGCCACGCATTACTTTCAGTACACAACTGCTTTGGAATGTAGATGCGGCGCACTTTACCGCCTTTGGAGTAGATATCGAAATATCCAGTTGAGATATGCTCTGCCTTCAAGTGAATCAGTTCACTTATTCTTGCTCCGGTAGCGGCAAGAAATCGCACGGCAAAGTACCATGTCTGGTTTTTCTCCATCTTCAGACGTTTTTTCATAAACTCGTAATCGGCATTACTGATGATATTTTCCAGATAAGTGCACTGTTGCTCTTTTATGGTTTTCAAATGTAACTTAGATTTGCCGATATATCCCAGATACTTGTTCAAACCCAATATCCGGAGGTTTACAGTCTTGGGCTTGAAATTATCTGTCAGGAGATTTTTGTAGGCAATGAGATTGCATTTATTCAGTCCCTTGTAATGAACAAAATAATCTTTCACAGCATATATGTAGGCTGTAATGGTGTTCTTAGCTAGATTTTCCTGCTTCAGGAATGCTTCAAATTCACTTGTGTCCATATCTGTTCTAGTTAATGGGTAAAATATAAATTGCCTATGCTAATATAGGCAGAGTAGTTCCTATAGACGCCATTATAGGAAACCCGCCGTATCAAGTAACTGTTGCAAAGGCTGATACGGATAATGGACAAAAAAGGAGTTCAAGTATTTTTCAACATTTTCAAACTATCAGTGATAGACTTGCAAGATACACAGCTTTGATTTACCCTGGAGGACGATGGATTCATCGTTCAGGGAAAGGCATGGAACAATTTGGATTAGAACAGATAAATGACCCTCATTTAATACAACTGCATTATTTCCCGAACTCGGCCGATATTTTCAAAGACGTCGCTATCGCAGATGGTATTTCCATTGTTTTCAAGGATATGAGTAAAAAGAATGATGGATTTACCTATATCTATTCAAAATCTGGAGTCTCCCATCAAATACAGGCAGCGAACCCCAGAGACGACCTTATGCCTCTTAATCCATTGGATATTAGCATCGCCGCCAAGATTAAACGGGGTGTATCAGAACGATTTGCGTTTTTACACGATTCTATTCTATCTCAAAAATTATTTTCCATTGAAAGTGATTTCGTTGAAACTAACCCTACATTGGTGCGTGAATATCAAGAAGGCGAACCACTGTCAGATGATGAGATTAAGTTGTTTACCAACGACAAGGCCGGCAAAAGCGGTAGAGCAAAATGGTATGTGGCGAGTAAGAATGTCATAACCACAGGAAAAGAACAATTAGCACGGTGGAAAGTAGTTGTGTCAAGTGCCAATGCCGGTGGGCAGAAACGTAGCAATCAAATAGCGGTGATGGACAACCGTAGTGCATTTGGGCGTTCAAGAGTTGCTCTTAAAACATTTTTCACGGAGCAAGAGGCCCTAAATTTTTTCGATTATTGCAACAGCAAACTTATTCGCTACGCTTTTTTACTAACTGACGAAGCATTGACTTCCCTTGCCAAATTAGTTCCTGATATATTGGACTATACGAACGACAATGGCATTTTGGATTTCAAGAAAGATATTGATTATCAACTTTATTCTCTATTTGACATTAATACAGAAGAACAGAGTCTTATCAAGGATGTGCTTATGGAAAAACAAGGGAACTAGTAGTAATAATGAATTTGGCGTAATATGTTGAACTTTCACTTATTACGCCAAACATTTACTCCATCGGCTTGATATTCTGTTCAATAAACCGAATTTCCTCGTTCGAGAGCCGGTATTTGGTGTATAATTGCTTGTCTATTTCAGACATAGGAGTGTTCCAATTTATATCACTCTCAGAGGTGAAATCCTGCATCGGCACATTTGCCCAAGTTTCACGTGGGTTGTGCTGTGTGGCTTTCAATGTTCCCAACATGCATCTGGCAAATTTTGTCTTGACGTATTTGAGACACCGATCAGCTTGCTGGGCATCGGTAAACTTGCCGATGCTCAGGAAGGTGTCGGTGTGCCCGATTACCGGCACGCCGATTACCGGCGTGCTGAGCACTTCACCGATTGACCCCGTTCCATTGGCTTCCGGGACAAGAACATTGAAAGATTCACAGTAGCCGTCAGTTGGTAAAACATATCGTTTCTCAATCCATTTATAGACACGTTTATTTTGAGACCGGCCCAAAATACGTATGAAAGCATCGGGATTATCCGGCACTTCCGTTTGGAATACATGAGGAAGGCGTTCAAACGTATTTGAGGTTATTTTTGCAGCAGTTCCATTCCCTTGGACTGCGTAAATTTCAGGATGTTCATTAAATGCCGCCTCTGAAAATTTATAAAGGCCTTGAGAAGATACGAGATTGCTAAATTCGTTCTTGACAAAGTCTTTATGTGATAACACCTTTTGCAGAATACTCTTTAATTCATCATATTCAGAAAAGAATCCGATTGGCTCAAATTCAGCCTTGGCATCACGACAAGTGATTACAACGCCGCCTTTTATATCGACAGACGGGAATATGTCCGTTGACTTTTGGAAGTAATCCACCACCTTAAAATGTCGGTCTTCCAAAATCCTATCCATCCATTCTTTGGGCGTTTGTCCCGCCTTGAACAAAAAACGCCCGGGTGTTATCAATGATACTCTATCTGACAAACGGAAAGAAATGTCGTAAAACAAGTGATAGATAGGTGCTTTACGAGTACTTATACCCTCCTCCTGATACGGAGGGTTTCCTATAATGGCGTCTATAGTCATATATTCATTGCTGTTTATGCCCCAGAAATACTTGCCGTCACGAAGTGTATTTACCACAAGGTCAGGATTCTGGGATATGTTTTCAATTAAGTTCTTATAATATTCGGCATGTACTTCCGTGTCGCGGAAGCCGACGAGTGTACGACGTGTAATGCTGCGCGCCATTGGGGTCTTGCATACCACGAGGATATTCTGTTCAATGGTCAAATCCCATAGCTGCATTGAAAAGGCATTGCTGAATTCTCCATATTTTTCTTTGGCTGCCTCCAAACGGTTACGGTAAATGTTATAAGCGGCGAGCAATGGATAAAGACCGCTCTTCGAGTTGATGTCCATAATCAGGCTGTCCGTTCTGAATACGGAATGCGTTACCTCGCCCTTGTCCACAAAGCGCGGCGTTTCCAACGGAATCTTAAACTCTTCATCCATAAAGCACCATCCACCCAAGCAATCGTTGATGTGCATATTGACAACACGCCATGGTGTCAAGACCGTTTCTTTGTCGGGATTGCGGAATGTATTGAATATGCCGACAATACGTTCGATGCGCTGCTCTATGCTGAACTTGTCGGCAGCACGAGTCATAGCGCGGATACGCTTGCCTGCTTCACGGAATACGTCGGGCTCGTAGAAGCGTTTGAACTTGGCAAAAACTTCTTTAGTGACGTCTTGAGGCATGAACTCTGTCCAAGAGGTGTCGTCCACAAGGTTTGCAAAGTTGTCTATGGTTATCTCTTCAGCTTCATTTTTCAGTTCCGCTCCGAAAATAAGCAGCGGCATACGGATGGAGATACCACGCAGTATTGAAATTGCATCTTTACGTTGGTTATGACGCTTCTTCAATTCGTCTAACCGAGCCTGCTCCTCTGGAGTGCGCTCCCGTTTGGGCTTCTTTTCAAGTTTTTCTTTTTCCGCGTACTCCTCGTTTGTAAATCCTTGATTATTGACATCAATATCACCTGACTTGGGCATGGCCTTTGTCTTGCCGATGATGCCTTTCAGGTTCTTGAAATCTGCAAGGTCCACATCCGTAAGTTTGAGCAGCTCATCATTGTACAATGCCCCGTCTTCGAAACCGCATTGTACAACCTTTTCTATCTGGGCTTTCTTGAGCTCTCCCATCATTTTGTTTACATCGTATGGCTTCATTTGTGAGCCTTCAATGGATATGATAGGGCAGAAATTCAGAAAATCGCCTAAAATCTTGCGGTCTTCTTCCGTTGACTTTCCGGCCTTAGCCGAGACTTTAGCAACCTCAGCCAACATTCGCAAGGTACGGTCTGGCGCAAAGTCGAAAGCATAGCATTGTTCCTTCATTCGTCCCTTGCAGGTAAAAGGTGTCTGTACACGGAATATGGTCTGCATATAACCTGCTGCAGATGTACTGAAAGACCCTGCCATCATGAATACAGCTGTCCATGGCTTTATGCTCACTCCTGTTGTCAGTCGTCCGCAGGACAGGGTAATGGTGAATGTCTCATCAGGATTATTGCCTATGGCTGTGTTTACCATTTGCAATGCGTCTGCATTTTCCTCGTCTTCATCACCGTTTCCGGCTACATTGACAATCTCGAAGCAGCCGAATATAGGATGTTCTTTCAGTTTCGCACTCAATGCACGGGCGGCCTTGACACCCGGAAGCACCCAAAGCGTATGGCGGAATATGCCACGATACAGGTCGTTGGAATAAGGATAAAGGCTTTCCTTGTCATCCTTGCACAGTAGCGATAAGAAGTTATCCACATCATTTTCGTGAATGAAAGTCCCGTCTTCCTTTGTGCGGAAGAACTCACGGAAATTGAAAGCCTTTTCATCATCGGAATAATCATTCATCAACGCTCCGAGATCGTAGGTGCAGATATTGATGGCAGGTAGAGAAACATACGGATTGGGGTCGCCCATGTGCAACAAGTCCCATTCAGTCTTGGCACGCTGCTCCATGGTGTAATCCCAAGTGTACGTTTCCTCTTCTGTGTAATCATCAAGCAGATTGAATGGTGTCCCTGAAAGTTTAAGCACTTTCGTGTTTGTTTTGGTCAACTCCTTGATAACGGTCTCTCCAAGTTCTGTACGTGTTCCTTCGTGGGCTTCATCCACAATCAGAAAATCCCATTCGGTGGAGAACACATCATCATTTTTATCAAACTTTCCTCCAACCAGTTGAGCTCCACGCATATCTTGCATGGAAGCAAAATAGACGTACTTGTCACCTCTTTCTGCCATCCGTTCAAGGGAAGCGAAACTTTCACCTTTAGTGCGCGAGCCGTAATGATAGTCTTGGCGGTCATAGAATATCTTACCGAAATCCTCAAACCATCCCTCGTCAACTACGGGACGGTGGGTAAGGATAATGGTGCGTCGCATATCTAAATCCCTTGCCACACGCAGGGCGCATAAGGTCTTGCCGAAACGCATTTTTGCATTCCAAAGCATTTGTGAGCCTTTCTTGAACTGCTTCTTTGTCTTGTCAATAGCTGCCTGCTGTTCTGGGCGGAAGACTATAGGAGTTTGAGTATGACTGATTTCACTTGCATTCAGACTGTCTTTCCCGTTCTTAATCGCCTGAATCGCTTTCTTGACTGTCTCAAGGTCGCAGCAAAACCATTCGTTCGCCCCTTTTACCGTATCAAACGTCTTTTTCTTCACACCTGAACGCTCCAATACGCTGTGTACCTGCTTATCGTTGAAGGAGCTGATTGTTCCACCTTTGAAAAACACAGTCATTTCCGTATGAAGCAGGTTATAGGCAATACCTGCCGTCTTTGTATATTGGTCTATACGATTATGCGCCGCTTTGTTAAGCACCTCACTATTGGGCAAAGGAAAGTTTCCGTCATCCTCCTCCAATGTCGTTTCGCCCACTTTCAGACAGTCTTTATGCCATTCATCTGGGATAGCAAAGACATATATCAGTCTGGATTTTAAGCTGGTCTCAAATGTTGCCATATCATACAACTTTTATTTTATCATGTCTATGAACCTTATTTTTCTGTTATTCTCTCCCGTTTTTGGGTCTTTTAATCCCCAATCCCTTATCAGGCAATAAATGCCATTGTGTTCTTTCAAATTACCATTGCGACAACCAGAACAATGCTCGATACTCTCTGTAGTCCCGAATAAACTTTGTGTGGTGACTTTAACCCCATTCTTGCAGCTGCCGGGCACAACTCCCTTAAGCCCGTCCATTTGCCAGACGTTCCAAGAAATGATATAGGCTATATATTGTAGAGATTTTGCCAACGGCATTTTCCCGAATTTCGCATAATAGTATTCCGCAAAAGAGACCAATAGCGCTTCTCGTGCTAAAAGCAGATTGTCTCCCTGCCATTCGTAGGCATATATATTTTTATAGGCATCCTGCGCCATGTTAAGCCATTCACCGCTCGTCTTTGTGTTTTCGCTGACCACACGCAGTTTTCTGTCAAGCATTCCGATGCGTTGTCCCAATTCTATCGGAGCCCCGGTTGTCGTATCATAACGGCTGGCAAGGTAAGGGGCTTCGCCGCAGGTGATTTCCATTCTTGTCGCCCGGATATATGACTTCCATGTCTTTTTGTCCGGGAAAACAATTCTGTCAGGATTGGCTATCCAAGTATGTTGAGTGTCGTCAACGGTATTGAATACATCTTTTCTTCCGAACCAAGCCTCGTCCACAAGATTGTTCTGAACGTTACAGACCCATGACGGTGTAAACACCTCTGCCATTCCCTTTGTGCGTTCTGTCTGTTCTCCTTTGCTCTTTAATGAACGCGGTCGTATCACCATCCCGTTTTCCCCAATGATATGTTCCGCTGTTATGGCGTCGCTATATTGAAAGCCACCGCCCCTATGTGCATACGAATCCGTCGCCCAAAAGATATTCCGTCCTGTCGTGTGGTCTTTGAGTAAAAGTTCCAATACTTCGGGATAAAGTTTGAAAATCTCCGTTTCGTTTATATCAACATGAATTTCTGTCATACCACTATGTCCTCGTATAATTGTGCATTCTGCATCGCTTCCATCGCAAACGGTTTATCCATCATCTTTACAATGTCGTACATGTGTCGTGTGATACGTTCAATATGCGTGCAGCCATTGGGACGATTAAACTCTTCGTGCAAGAGAAAAACCTTTTCCAAGAATGTCTTTCCGGGCACTACTGTGGGGACTATAAATGTCGGCTGAGAGAAATCTTCGTCGGGATAAGCATCTTCAATCATCGAACGAATCTCTACTTTTTCCGACGGTTCCATGAGTGAACGACAGCTTATCTCAACTTTGACACGTTCCGGTATATATTGCATTTTTGTTTGCAGCACCGAATCATATTCGACAAACAGGACTACAGGGTCGAGGTCGCTGACAGACGTTTCTGGGACTATGACATCGCAACATTCCAGTACCCCAAACTCTTTTAGCCTATTCTTAATGTCGAGCGCAAAAGTACTGTCTATGAACTTCTTGGAGTCTTTCCGTAATTTAGTCCGTTGGCTTTTAGTCGCAATGTCTGTGAAACCGAGATGTTTTGGATCTATTGCAAGGTCAATATCTTCTGAGAACCGTTCTATCAGTCCCCATCCTTTGCTAAGGCTTGTCCCTCCTTTGAATACAAAAGCTGTAGCATACGGCAAAGAAAATATGGCACGTAATACCATACTGACCCAATAGTCCTTCTCTACGGCATTGTCCACAATCCCTTTATTTTCGGCGACATTAGCCAAAATGGTGAGTTGTTCTTCTTTTGTAAGTTTAGTGAAGTTCATAATGCAAGTCTTTGTTTAATCCATTGCGGAGCGATGCTGTAATCGTATCTGATTTCATCAGAGCCGCCCTGTTTTTCAATGGCTTGTTTTATGATGGCAACTTGTTCATCGGTTACTCCGTCTTTACCTAATTCTTTCATTGCTGCGACTATAAGCGGAAACAAGTCTGTCTTATAAGCAAAATTGCGGGGAGCACTGCGTTTGAATGTGATTTTACGGTTTCCGATAGTAAGTTCCCGTGCAGCCGCATCTGTCAAATAGACCGCATTCATCGTAACCTGTGTGGAAAGTCCCAATTTGTTCAATGCAGTCAGCCCACTGGGAATAATGCGTGCCTTATCCTTTTCAGCAACAGCATAAGCGATTTCCTCTATAGAGGGTCGAAGTATTCCGAACTTATTTCGTGACGGATATAAATATATGCCTTGCGAGAGGCGTATAAGAACACCTTCCTTTTCCAGACGAGAAAGGGCGCGAGTAACCAACCCGTCATTATTCAGATGGGAAAAATCACTCACCATATAAAGCTTATTCGGTTCGTTACTACTTATTATATTCCGTATTTCCTTTGTTAGTATCATCTTTGTGATAAAATGATTCGTAGTGCGAAGATACGATTTTCTTCTTGACACAGCAATAAAATGTCCGAAATTCTTAAAGAAAATCGGACATTTTGATGTGCTCACTTCTAAACCAAACTTTACTTCAACTCATTCTGAAGAAAGTTCCAAGTTATGCGCCCCGCCGTCACTCTTCGCCTGCGGCTTTTAGTCGTTCGGCGTTCTCGGCAATCTGCAGCTGGTCAAGCAGCTCCTGGATGTCGCCGTCCATAAAGACCGGAAGGTTATACATAGTATAGTTGATTCGGTGGTCGGTCACGCGGGACTGCGGGTAGTTGTAGGTGCGGATTTTCGCCGAGCGGTCGCCGGTGGAGACCATGGTCTTTCTCTTGGCGGAAATCTCGTTCAGATATTTCTCGTACTCCATATTATAGAGCCTCGTTCGGAGTTCGGCGAGAGCCTTGTCGAAGTTCTTGAGCTGCGACTTCTCGTCCTGGCACTGCACCACGATTCCGGAGGGGATGTGGGTGAGGCGGATTGCCGAGTAGGTCGTGTTGACGGACTGGCCTCCCGGGCCTGAAGAGCAGAATGTGTCCTTGCGGATGTCGTTCATGTTCAGCTCGATGTCGAACTCGTCCGCCTCCGGAAGCACCGCCACCGAAGCCGCCGAGGTGTGGACCCTGCCCTGCGTCTCGGTCTGCGGCACCCGCTGCACGCGGTGAACTCCGGACTCGTATTTCAGCACCCCATAGACTCCCTCTCCGATGACCTTCACGACGATTTCCTTGAATCCGCCGGCCGCGCCCTCCGACTGGCTGTTGATTTCCATCTTCCAGCCGCGGCGCTCGAAATACTTGCTGTACATCCTGAACAGGTCTCCGGCAAAGATGGCCGCCTCGTCGCCGCCGGCTCCTCCCCGGATTTCCAGAATGGCGTTCTTGCTGTCCTGAGGGTCGGCCGGGATGAGCAGGAGCTTGATTTTCTGCTCCATCTCGGGAAGCTGCGGCTCAATCTCCGCTATCTCCTCCTTTGCCATCTCCCTGAGCTCCTCGTCCTTTTCCTCCGCGATGATTTCCTTGGCCATCTCATAGGATTCGACGAGCTTCCTGTACTCCTCGCCGGCCTTTATGATTGGCGACAGCTCCTTGTATTCCTTGTTGAGCTGGACATATTTCTTCATGTCGGAAATCACGTCCGGATCCGAAAGCTGGGTCTGGAGCGACTCGTATTTTTCCCTGAGTCCGAGGACTTTCGCAAGCAATGAGTTGTTTTCTGCCATCTGTCTGTAAATGTAAATTTATGTCTTCGGATATCCGTATATAAATGTATATCCCCGTAAAATCCTGCAAATTTAGGATTGCTTTCGCTTTTTTACAAAAATATTTCGTTTCATGATTCATTTTTCTCGCAGAAATATCGAAATTTTTATAAAATTTTCATTTTTTGCCATATAATGTCCGTCAGGCATTGCCTATTTGACAATCAGATTGTAAATTCGCGGTCTAAAACTTCTTGTACGACCTTCGTCTATCCGGGGAAAGCAAGAGAAATTAAAAGTTAAAATATGAATTTCGGATTTTTGGAAATTCTTACCCTTATAGGCTCCGTCGGGATGTTCCTGTATGGGATGAAGCTCATGAGTGAGGGGCTGCAGAAGGCGGCCGGAAACAAGTTGAGAGACATATTGGCACTGATGACCAACAACAAGTTCCTCGGAGCTCTGACCGGTATCTTCATCACTGCGCTCGTCCAGTCCTCGTCGGCAACGACAACGATGATTGTCTCTTTCGTCAATGCCGGTCTCATCTCGCTCCAGCAGTCGATGGCCGTAATCTTCGGAGCCAACGTTGGAACAACCTTTACGGCCTGGATCATTTCACTTTTCGGATTTAAGGTAGATATAGTGACATTCGCCGTACCGCTTTTCGCGTTCGGGGCGCCGCTTCTTTTTATGAAAAAATCGGCCTACACGAACTGGGGCGAGTTCCTCATCGGATTCGCGCTCCTTTTCCTCGGACTGGACTATCTGAACCGCTCCGTGCCTGACCTTCAGGCGAATCCGGCTGTGTTCGACGCCCTTCGGCGCTGGTCCGACATGGGATTCCGGTCGGTGCTCGTGTTCGCGCTTGCGGGAATGCTGCTGACGATGATTGTGCAGGCTTCCAGCGCGACATTCGCAATAGCGCTGATAATGTGCAGCAAGGGATGGATAACCTTCGATCTGGCCGCTGCTCTCGTGCTCGGCGGAAACATCGGGACCTGCATCACTCCTATCATAGCTTCAGTTTCCGGAAACGTCATGGCGAAGCGCGCGGCCGCAGGGCATCTGATGTTCAACCTCCTCGGAGCCGTGTGGGCCCTTGCGCTCTACCGTCCCTACATGAAGCTAATCTCATGGATAACGACCGGATGTGTCGGCGACCCCAACGCTCTCTATGCTTATGCCAGTTCCGCTGACCCTTCGACCGTCGCCGCCCTCACCGACGGACGTCTCGACCCGTCTGTCAGCGGGAACGACGTGCTCATCGCGAATTTCGCGTCAATGCAGTACTATGTCTCCTTCGGTCTTTCGATGTTCCATACCGTCTTCAACCTTATAAATATAGGTGTGATGATATGGTTCACCAATTTCTATGTCAAGGCGGTGACTTTTCTTGTCCCGTCACGCAGGGAGAAAAGTCTTGAAGACGACGGCAAGTCCCATCTCGAATTCATATCCGGCGGTCTCATGTCAACTTCAGAGCTTTCCATCCTTCAGGCTCACAAGGAGATAGTCCTCATGAGCGACAGGACCTACAGGATGCACGAGATGATTCAGCGGATGTATTCGGAGACGGATCAGGACGAGTTCTCGTCGCTGTTCCTCAGGGTTCAGAAATATGAGAACATAAGCGACAACATGGAGGTCGAGATTGCCGCCTACCTGAGCAGGGTTGCCGACGGTCGGTTGAGCGACGAGTCAAAGCACTCCATTCAGGCCAAGCTCCGCGAGATTTCGGAAATCGAGAGCATCGGCGACAGCTACTACAACATGGCCCGCATTCTCCAGCGCCGCAACGAGAACCATATCGTGTTCACGCAGTCAATGAACGAGAATTTCGCGGCGATGTTCGACCTCGTCCGCACGGCGTTCGACCAGATGGCCGCGATTCTCAAGGACAACGGCCAGCACATCGGTGATCTCAAGCTGACGCTCAACACGGAGCAGAATATCAACGAGATGCGCAATAACCTCAAGGAACAGAACATTATCGACCTGAATGAAGGGAAATATGAGTACGCGACGGGTTCCGCCTATATGGACCTGATTGTCGAGTGCGAGAAGATAGGGGATTATGTCGTGAACGTCGTCGAGGCACTTGTCAATCTCAAGCCGGGGAAGGGAAGCAATTAGTTTCTGTCCCTTTGGGCGGAGCCGAGGGAAATGGCTTTTGTCCTCCACCGCGTCGCTTCGAGCGGAGCCGAGAAGTCTTTGTTCGGAAATAATTTTTGAAAAATTTACAAAAAAGCGAGCTTGTGCAGTGGTTTTGCACAAGCTCGCCTTAATTTTGCATCGTAATTCAGAGGAAGGTCTTTTGGACGGCTCTGAAAAGAGGATGTAAAACATTTAAATACAAGAGATATGCGTACAGATTCAATCATCAGTCTCATGAACACTTTCATTTCATCAGACAATTCATACGAGAGCGTAAGCGCAATGGTAAGCGAACTCGGACTGGAGCTCCGTTCCGTAGAATTTGTTTAGCAGATTCGCGCCGCGTTTTGCGGGATGCTGAGTAAGAAACTGTTTTAAAAATTTAAAACAGTTCCTAATTCTTGCTACCTTTGCGTCGCGAAAATTTAAATTTATTGTGACGATGAAGGTAAGGATTATAAACGGCTCGCGCTGGGATGCCCCGGCCTATGCTACGGAGGACTCGGCGGGTGTCGATTTGAAGGCAAACATTGACGAACCGATTACGATTGCCCCGATGCAGAGGGTGATAGTTCCGACGGGTCTCAGAATAGCTCTTCCCAAGGGCACGGAGGCGCAGGTCAGACCTCGCAGCGGGCTTGCGGCGAAGCACGGAATCACGGTTCTGAACACTCCGGGCACCATAGACGCGGACTATCGCGGTGAAATTGCCGCCATTCTCATCAATCTTTCAGACAAGGATTTCGTCGTGAATCCGGGGGAGCGCATAGCCCAGATGATTGTCGCCCGCTACGAGCGCGTCGAATGGGAAGAAGTAGAGAAGCTCGATGACACTGCCCGAGGCGAGGGCGGACTTGGCTCAACCGGGCGCTGATATTCATTCCGGTGCCATTGGGGACGGATTTTTCATTCCGTTCGCAACAAGTAATGCTATGGACCGGTATTTAATGATTTATGGATATGGACATAAACAAGTTATATGGCATATTCACCTCCTGCGGCGCCAAAGTCACGACAGACAGCCGGAAGATTAACGGGGGCGAACTGTTCTTCGCGCTGAAAGGAGAGAACTTTGACGGGAATGAGTATGCGTTGCAGGCTCTTGAAAGGGGGGCTGCATACGCCGTTGTTGATGATAGCTCTCCGGCTGCCGCTGCGGCTGCGGGCGAGTCTCGTCTCATTCCGGTTTCGGACACTCTACGGGCTCTTTGGGCGCTTGCCCGTCACCATCGCGACAGGCTCAGCATCCCTGTCCTCGGTCTTACCGGGACGAACGGAAAGACGACGACTAAGGAACTCATAAACGCTGTTCTTTCCACGCGGTTCCGCACTCATGCGACAAGCGGAAATCTCAACAACAATATAGGCGTTCCGCTCACTGTTCTCGGCATTTCGCCTGACACGGAGATTGCCGTCATTGAAATGGGCGCGAGCCATCCCGGCGACATTAAGGAACTTGTCGATATAGCCGCTCCGGATTTCGGGCTCATCACCAATGTCGGGCGGGCTCATATCCTCGGATTCGGCTCTTTCGAGGGCGTGAAGGCAACGAAGGGAGAGATGTACGACTTCATCGCCGGAAATGTCGGGGGTGCGGGGATGGTCTTCGTCAATCAGGACAATCCTTTGCTGGTCGAGATGGCTGCATCAAGGGGCTTCGGGACTGCACAGGACGACTCCGTCTTCGACATGGAAGCTTTCCTTGGCCGTGACCGCATAAGACCGGTTCCCGTGGGGCTCGTGGCGGTTCCTTACGGTCTGCACTATTCCGGTTCGGCAGTTCTGGAGGCCGATGCCGCGCATCCTTATCTTCGCCTTCGCCTTGCGGACGGCACGCCGGTTTCCACTAATCTGGTGGGTTCCTACAATGCCGACAATGTTCTCGCCGCTCTCTGCATAGGGCGTTTCTTCGGCGTTCCTCAGTCTGACGCAGTCGCGGCCATAGAGTCTTATGTCCCGTCAAACAACCGTTCCCAGATGCAGCGCACGGGACGCAATGTCCTCATTGTCGATGCCTACAATGCCAATCCGTCGAGTATGAAGGCGGCGCTGGACAATTTCGCGGGCTTTGATGCGGCTAAGAAAATCGTCCTGCTCGGGGATATGCTGGAACTTGGCGGGGAATCGGTCGCGGAGCATCTCAAGGTTCTTCGGCTGGTTGCGGAATATGGACTTGAAGGCTACTTTGTCGGCGAGGAGTTCCGAAAGGCAGGGGCGGAGCGCTGTTTCAGCACGTCGGACGAGCTTGCCGCCTACGTCGCCTCTCATGAGTCTGAGTTTTCTTCCGCAGCGATACTCATAAAAGGCTCACGCGGCACGAGGATGGAGAAGGTAATTCCGGTCCTGTAGGGTGGAGTCGCAGAAAATATGCAGGCTCCGACTTGAGCATATTCATTTGGAGCCTGTGTCGCTTTGTATATGGCGTTCCTTATGCAATTCCGGGACGGATGGACTCGCGTATCGCCCTTATATGTCTGACGGCCATTATCGCCGCGAGCGCCAGCAGGCTTCCTGTCACGAGACCGGCGAACGCCCCTACAGTGATGTCTCCGAGGAAGTGCTTTCCGCAATAGACGCGGCTTATGCTGACGGCCGCCGCCCAGAGGAAAATTATGCTCCCGTATATTCCGAGAAATATTTTCCTGCTTCTCCCGTTTTCCCGTCCCATCGCACCTTTGCGGCTGCGGATGAAGGAAAGACAGAGCATCGAGCACATTGCGAAGGAGAACACGTTCGCCGCGTGTCCGGAGTAGAATCCGCAGCCGCCTCCGCCTTCAAGTACCCTGACCCCATGAGCCTTCATCCAAGGATCCATACAAGGGCGAAGCCTCGCGACCCCGTCCTTCACGAGATTTGCAATCTGGTCTGCACACACGACGTTCAGCACGAGGGCAAGCGTCACGATAAGCCCTGCCTTCCAGCCCATGCGGTAGATGATAATCCCGAGTACCGCGAGATAGAGCGGAATCCACACCTTTACATGGGAGAACACCGGCATGACCGCGTCAGTGAACGCCCCTCCGCTTGTGTTTATCGCCAGCGTAGCTTCCTTGTCCAGCATCTCAAGCTGTTCGAGCGTCGTTGTAAGGCAGTTTATCATAGTTCAATCTTATGCTGATTCGGTTCAATTTGTCTCTTAATAAAAATACTGTATTGGAGGGGATGCACAAAAGGATGGAGTGCAAGGCACTCGGTGAAGGCAGAGCCGCAGCAACATTATGGTTGTGAGGATTCTGTCAAGACGAGTAAAGCCGCAATCCGCCTTTTAGGCACCCATCCGTTATTTATGCAGGCTTTCCCACAGGAGGTCCTTCAGCCGCTGTATGCCTTCTCCGGTGAACGAGGAAATGAACACGTGCGGCACTCCTTCCGGCAGTGCAGGTTCAATCTCGGCCTCCAGATGCTCGTCCAGCATGTCCGACTTGGTCACGGCGAGCACGCGGTTCTTTACGAGCAGTTCCGGATTATATTCCCGCAGCTCATCCAGCAGGATTTCATAGCTCTTCTTTATGTCCTCCTCTTCGGCGGAAACCATAAACAGCAGCACCGAGTTCCTTTCAATATGCCGGAGAAACCTGATTCCCAGCCCCTTTCCGTCGTGTGCCCCCTCGATGATTCCCGGGATGTCGGCCATGACGAACGATTTGTCGTCATAGTAGCGCACCACCCCGACGCTCGGCTCCAGTGTCGTGAACGCATAGTTCGCGATTTTCGGCTTCGCGGCCGACACCGTCGAAAGCAGGGTGGATTTCCCCGCATTCGGGAATCCGACGAGTCCCACATCCGCAAGCAACTTCAGTTCAAGGATATACCATCCCTCGGACCCCGGTTCACCCGGCTGTGCATAACGCGGCGTCTGGTTGGTAGGGCTCTTGAAGTTTGCATTGCCCAGACCTCCGCGCCCGCCCTTGACGAGCACATATTCCTCTCCCGGCTCAATCATTTCGTGCAGAACCTCGCCCGTCTCCGCATCCTTGGCGACAGTCCCGAGCGGCACGTCCAGATAGACGTCCTTTCCGGCCTTCCCGTTGCAAAGCGCCCCGCTCCCGGCCTCGCCATGTCCTGCCCGTATATGTTTCTGATACTTAAGGTGAATGAGCGTCCAGAACTGAGGATTAGCCCGCAGAATGACGTTTCCTCCGCGTCCTCCGTCCCCTCCGTCCGGCCCGCCCTTGGGCACATATTTCTCCCTCCTCAAATGCATCGACCCCGCGCCCCCGTTTCCCGAAGCGCAGAAAATCTTCACGTAGTCTATAAAGTTGCTGTCTGCCATAATCTTTTACTTTGCAGGTGCAAAGATAGCGAAAGTTTGATTAACTTATCCCAGGTGCGGTTTGAAATCTATTTTGTGGTGTAATTATATTGGTCTTTACGATTGTTGCTTACAGTTTGTAACCGACAAAGAGTTATATGTATCATAATATAATCATACTAGTCACCCCATTGGAGCAGTAATTCATTTCTTTTAGCAAAAAAAACTTGCTCAATTGAGCATATTTTTGTAACTTTGGGGCGTTTGTAGTGAATTTTAGTGGTTACAGAATGAAAGCGCGTTGCATACTGTCTGTCGGGATCGGTTCGGCGTATTCCAAGAATGGTTACGTCCAAACCGTTCTAAAGCGTTTCATCGATAATATTTTTCACAATCAAAATTATTTCATAATGAGAAAGTTGCTTGTAATGTTCGCAGTCCCGCTGCTTGTCCTTTCGGCCTGCAGCGAGATAACGAAGGAAGAAATCGCGGATGTTCTCCTCATCTCTCAGGACAACGTGGCCTTCCCGATGGCAGGAGGCACGGCCACAATCTCCGTGGCATGTCCGTCACAATGGCACGCCACCGTGCCTGAACAGTCATGGATCACTGCCACGGAGGGCGATGGCAACGTGACGATCACTGTCACAGCCAACGAGACCGGGGACGCAAGAAAGGCTTTGGTGACCCTCGAATCCGCAACCGCCCAAAAGGAGATCAAGGTCTTGCAATCCTGGTCCGGAACGGTATTGTCGCTGAATGTCAATGCTCCGGAAAGCATTGAACTTGACTCAGAAGGAGACAGTTTCATGTTCTCGGTTGAGACAGCCGCAGAATGGAAAGTTGAGTCGAGCGCGACGTGGCTGACAGCCAGTTCAGACGGGGCGCTTGTCAATGTCGCGGCAGAGGCTAACAGCGAAGAGCACCGTGATGCCACAGTCACCGTCACGGCGACGGCGGGCGGAAAATCGGAGAGCAAGGAAATCAAGATTTCCCAGATCTCCCGCGAAGAGAATCCTTACTTTCAGATGCTTGGCAGCTTTGGACTTTACGCGGAACGTTGGTACTACGGAGGCAACGCTGTCGATGTCCCAGGCATTGGCTCGTACTGCACGATTGAGCAGAAAGAGTACGGCAAGTCATTCACCATTAGGGATCTTTTCGTTGAAGGCACTGAGTATGAGGCGTCCTACGACAAAGACACACAGAAGATGGTGCTGACGCTTGGCTCACTGTGTCTGACTAAAACATCCGAGCAATCGGATACAGACTACTATTATATGGTTCAGCCTAACATCACGGAGAGGAAATTCGAGACCGGAATCCTCTACGGCACAGTCGGAACCGCCACTGACGGGACTAGTGAAAATTGTCAGGCCATTCTTCTGGATGGCTTCGACGAGGCCTACGGCTCTCTCGGTCTCATTGTCAGGATTGGAGCCAGCCAGGATATGGCCATGCTGAACGATGTGTATTACGCAGATGGGAAAATGTACTTTGTAAGAGCCGAGAAGGGCGAATAATCAATTGCAGATCATGAAGAAGATAATATATTCAATGTTGTTGGCCGCTTCTTTCTGCGCCTGCACCAAGGAGACGATCAACTACCAAAATCCGGTTCCGGGAGAGAACGAGACAGTGAAGAACGCCACGTTGGCGGTCACGTCCCGCAACACACTGTTCACGTCTGAGGACGAGACCAATGCAAGCATCGCTTTCAAGAGCCTTGGCGGAAAGGTTGTCCTTGATGTGGACACCAACACGGACTGGACCTACGAGATTTCAGGAGAATCCTTCATTAAAGGAGCGAAAGACGATGAAGCTAACCGGCTTACTCTCTCCTGTGATCCGAACAAGGTCGAGAAAAAGCTTTCCGCCACAGTGACAATCAAGGCTGGGGGGGGCAGGACAGCGACGGTCACCGCGACTCAAAACGCCTACGGAACCGTTGAGATTGTCGCTTCCGAGAATAATTTCCACCTTGCGGCAGTAGGTGAGCTCGCGGCATCTTTCGAGGTGACATCGACCGACCCGGACTGGACGTTCGAAACCTCCGGCTGCGAATGGATGCTTGTTAAAAGGGATGGAAACACCATCAACATCAGCGCCTACCCTAACGAGGAATATACCGACAGGGAGGTGAAATTCATCCTCAAGGCAGGTGTCGGAGAAAAGGAAGTTACTGAGACTATCGATGTGCTGCAGGACAGGGTCGCCCTAATCGAGCCATCCGTCTCGACTGTTCCTGTGACGCCATTCTCAAACGAGGCAAGGGAAGTCGATGTAAAGGCGAACTTTGATTGGGAATATTCTGTATCAGGTAACGAAAGTGGCTGGCTTACAGTTGAAAGAACCGACAAGGGGTTCAAATTTATCCCGACTGCAAACACCGGTGCCCAGACCAGGACTGTAAAAATCACAATCAAGACAGGCGACGGTAAGGAAAATACGGACACCAAAGAGATAACTGTCTCACAGCCGGGAATTGACAAGGATGCCTTTATCATTGGCCTTCACGTTCAGAAGGCTAAAGGTGCGATTGTCGAATCAATGCTGCCTGTCGAAGACGTGACGGAAATCACGGTTGACTGGGGAGACGGCACTGATGCCGAAAAGGTCACAACCGATAATCCTGCCCATGAATATGCTGACACGGGCTACTTCGTTGTCTCGGTTAGGGGACAGGCTGGCGGAATCAGCGTGAACTCCCTGTCTTACGACCAGAAAGACCAGATCGTGCAAGTCTATAATTGGGGAAGGCTGGGACTGACGGCAATGGAGTACGCGTTTGAAGGATGCGGCTACCTGACTGACATTCCAGAGGACGACACTGAGGCATTCTCGAAAGTCACGACATTTGAGTCAGCCTTCGCCCAGTGCGACTCGCTTAAAGTCATCCCTGATGGGTTGCTTGCCAATGCCAGCGAGACAGAAAGTGTGAACAACATGTTCTACTCGTGTGGCTCCATTAAGACTATTCCAGCCTCTCTCTTCTTCAACTGTCCGAAACTCTCTGACGCAGGGTCTGTTTTCTCCAATTGCGAGTCAGTTGAGCAAATTGACAAAGACATCTTTTCAAAGAATCCGGAACTGACGGACTGCAGCTCCGCATTTTCGGGAATGACCAAGCTGAAGACGGTTGGCGAGGACTTGTTCGCCAACAACCCTAAAATCACCACGTTTAACGCGGTGTTCTCCTACGATGAAGCCCTTACGTCAATCCCTGCCGGAATTTTCAGAAATCAGACGGAATGCACGACTTTCAGGATGGCCTTCTCTGGAGCTGGCCTGACCGAGATACCGGACGGACTGTTCGCAAACAACACCAAATGCGAGAATTTTCAACAAACGTTTTCCGGGACAAAGATCAAGAGTGTACCGGCGGATATCTTCAAGGGGTGCAAATCTGTTGACACTTTCATGTCCTGCTTCAGCGGCTGCTCGGAACTTCAAAGCGTACCCGCAGACCTTTTCAAGAATTCAGGATCGCAAAGTGTCGTCTATGGAAAGAGAGGAAATGGAATGAGGATGCTCTTTAATGGATGCTCCTCCCTGAAGGAGATTCCCGCTGGTCTTCTTGACGGGTTCACGGAAATCACGAACATTGAGAGCATCTTCAACGGCTGCTCCTCCTTGGAGACCATCCCGTCCGGATTGTTCAAGGACGCCACAAAGGTGACGAAATTCAGTAACGCCTTCAGTGGTTGCACCTCACTCAAGTCCATCCCTTCCGGTGTGTTTAAAGGTCTGGCGAAACTTAGCTCTTTCTCGGGCATTTTCAAGGATTGCACAAGTATTGAGGAGGTTGGAGAAAACATCCTTGAGGGTTGCGACGCCTGTACATCAATCACGAATCTGTTCAACGGATGCACAAAACTCAGCAAAGTTTCAGAGAACGCTTTCGCCGGAGCGGCAAAGGTCACGGACATAAGCGGTTTGTTCAGCGGGTGCGCAAGCCTCAAGACAATCCCGGAGGGTCTCTTCGCACCTATGACCAACCTAGAAACTACCAGCGATGTATTCTCTTTCTCCGGAATCGAATCTGTGCCGGCCGGATTGTTCGCAGGCAACACCTTGACCACGACATTCAAGAATGTGTTCAGCGGGTGCACCTCCCTGACAAGTCTTCCGGGCGACCTGTTTGTCAACAATAAGGCTGTGACATCTTTCGAAAGCGCCTTCAGCGGATGCGTATCCCTGACAAGTCTTCCGGCCGGTTTGTTCGCAAACAACAGCAAGGTGTCAACCTATGTGAACGCGTTCAATGGATGCACGGCTTTGGCTTCGGTCGGCAATATTTTCGGAACCAACGCCACCGGCAAACTCAAGCTTGATTCAGCGTTCGAGGGATGCACATCGCTGAAGGCTCTTCCTGCCGGATTCTTTGACGGGCTCACGGGAGCTGACTCATTCAAAAAGACATTCTATGGATGTACCGCACTCGCCACGATTCCAGAGAAGTTGTTTGTCAATAACACCGACGCGACAACAACAGAAAGTTGTTTCCAGAACTGTACCGCGCTTCAGGCCGTCCCTGCCGGACTTTTCGGTCAAACCACCAAGACAAAGACCTTGGCCTTGATGTTCGCTGACTGTTCATCGCTGGCTACGATTGCGCCTGACGCGTTCAGCGGAATCAATACGGCATCGGGAACGGTGACGAAAATCTTCCAGAACTGCATAAGTCTTAAAGAGGTTCCGTCCGGACTGTTCAAGAACAACGAGAAAATCAGCACCTACACTTATGCCTTCAGCGGATGCACCGGGATAGAGAAAATTGGATCTGAAGTCGTCAACTGTAAATACGGAAGCACGTCCATCAGCAACATTTTCTCCGGATGCACATCACTTAAGGAGATAGGAGCGAACGTCTTCATCAACCCTGAGAAAGTCAAGACAGCCATCAGTCTGTTCCAAAATTGTACGGCTCTTGAGACTGTTCCTGTCGGAATATTCGACAATTTCAAGGCTGTGACCAGCATCAATTACCTGTTTGACGGTTGTGTCTCACTGAAAGGAGAGTCTCCTTACACGGTTGTGAACGGTGTGAAATACCACCTGTACGACAGGACTGCCGACAACTCGTCAGCTTCCGGATTCGCTGAAATTAAAACCATGAAGGCGGCATTCCAGGGATGCACGAAACTCTCTGACTATGCACAGATTCCGGATCCTGCAAAGGCAAATTAATCAGGAAAAAAGACAAGCGATATGAAACTTAAATATATCATAACATCGATTCTGGCAGCCGGCATTGCGGCAGCCGGATGCACTGAGATAAAGAAGATTGAGCCAGAAACCTATCAGGCCCCGCTTTTTCTTCAATCATCAGACTCTAAGATTGTCTTTGACAAGGAAGGCGGCAAGGCTGTCGTCACAATGGCGACAAACGCCGAGAGTTGGAGCTACACGGTCCAGTCCGGAGATTGGTTCGCAGTCAGTGACGATGCCGACTGCCTCGTTGTCGAGGCTCCGGTAAACAGCGGTTCCATGAAGACCGATGACATAAAGGTTACGGCCGTCAGAGGCGATGAGACAAAGGAGGTCACACTTAAAATCACCCAAAGAAGCGATGACGCCGCAGACCTCAGCGTCGACGGGACGGCAAACTGTTACATCGCACACACCAGCGGCTCTTACAAGTTCCGCGCTGACATCAAAGGCAATGGTGGCAAGGACGGAAAAAGCAAGTACATCGAGACAGCGGGACTTGAGATCAAGGATGTCGCCTATGCGGAACTCCTCTGGGAAGCCAGGAACGACGGAGACCGCACAATGTCCTACGAAATTATCGAAGGTACTCCTTCCTACAATAGAGGCTACATTTCATTCTCTACCGGAAGAAGCGAGGGCAATGCCCTGATCGCTGTCAAGAATGCCAAGGGCAAGGTTCTCTGGAGCTGGCACATCTGGGTCACGAACAATGACCTTAATGTACATGACCACATAGGCCCGGAAGGCAATGTCATAGCTCAGATCATGGACCGGAATCTGGGCGCGCTCAACAACACGCCGATGGACATAGACAACAGGGGAATGATCTATCAGATGGGCAGGAAAGATCCGTTCATCCCGTCTCGTTCACCTTATGCCGATTACAGTGGCATCACGGACTATGACAGCGCAGTAGGCATTTATTGCGCCAACAAGTCTGAATGGAACAGGCCGAACAAAGAGATCGGTGACGGCACCGGAGAGTGGGAAATGGACACAAAGTTCAAGGCAAAGGCCTCATTCGCAGCCCCGGGCAATATCCCGTTCGCATCAGAACATCCGATGAGATTTCTTGTAGGTTATTTTTCAACAAGCTATTCGTGGTACATCGACTCAAGCGATGAGGACAGCGTACAACCGGGACTTTGGGGTGAGGAAAAGACCATCTTCGACCCATGTCCTCCGGGCTATAAGGTCCCGGGCAAGAATATGTGGGGCAAGGCAGTCGGCGATGAGAACATCAAGACCGGCGGCAAGCATGGTGACTATGATGAGACCGGGGTAAACAACGAGTTCCTGTGGAACAGGGAGAACGGATGTGGACGCGTATGGAGACAGACAGGTGATTTCTACCCAATGGCAGGAAACATCTATCCGCTGGCATATTCCCCGGCAGGAACAACACCTTACAACTATGCGAGCGGCCAGACGTTCTACCTGACAAGTCAGGAAAAGACTTATGATTCCGAAAAGGAGAATCAGAGCTGCGAGTACTATGTGGCTGCATTCAACGGTTACTGGGCATACTACGAGACAAGAGCGCAGGTCTATTCAGGCCAGGTAAGATGTGTGAAGGAGTAAATTTTGACAATCAATGATGAAAAACAGATTCTTGGCAATCACTCCGCTGCTCGTGATGCTGGTGGGGTGCAACGGAATCGGTGGGAATGAAAACAATAGGCCCGAATCGGAAGACAGCGGGCCTATCGTTGTGTTTTCACCGGACGCGGCGATTCAAGGTGAAATCATAGTGAAGATGAAAGCCGGAGCCGAAGCCGGGGCAATCACAAGGGCAGGAGGCTTGACCTCCGGCAATACTCAGATCGACAGGGTTCTGATGACTGTCGGCTCGGTCAGCTTCGAGCGCCTGTTCCCTGCGTGCGGACGGTTTGAGGTACGGACGAAAAAGGAAGGTCTGGACAGATGGTTCATCGCCAAGTACGATGAGACCATCCCTGCCAGGGAAGTTGCTGAAATGCTCTCGGGATGCGACGGGGTGGAAGTCGTTGAATATTCTATACCTACGGCTGCGGCGTCATTTTCAAAGGCTGCGGCGGCCGAATCTGAAGAGCCGGTTGCCACGAAGGCGTATTCTTCGGTAAGGAATGTTCCTTTTCCGTTCAATGAGAGCCTTCGTTCGCAGAGGATGCAGTGGCACTACAACAATCCGGGCAATGTCTATTCTAACTCTACAGTTGTGGGAGCGGATGCTGATGTCTATGCAGCATGGCGGCTGTGCACCGGAAATCCGGATGTGATCGTCGCCGTCGTGGACCAGGGCGTGAAATACGACCATGAGGATCTTGCGGCTAATATGTGGATTAACGAGGGCGAGATTCCGGACAACGGAATCGATGATGACGGCAACGGCTACATCGATGATGTCTATGGGTTCAACTTCACCGACAACAAAGGCAAACTGACTTTCTCTTCCGAGAATATGCACGGAACGCACGTCGCCGGAACCATCGCTGCAGTCAACAACAACGGGATCGGTGTCAACGGAATAGCAGGAGGATCAGGCAACGGTGACGGAGTCAGGATTATGTCCTGCGAGACTCTCGGAGCGTCTGAGTCAGGAAACTCAGGGGGCGGACTCGGTGCGCAGGTGCGCGCGATCAAGTATGCGGCCGACAACGGAGCGGTGATTTGCCAGAACAGCTGGGGCTATACGGCCGGGACGTTGTCAAAGAATGACTGGAACAGAGGAAATTACTCGGCTCTCGCTGATGCCATCCGCTACTTCATAAAGTATGCGGGACTGGACGAGAACGGGGAGCAGGAAGGACCTATGGCCGGCGGAATCGTGGTCTTTGCGGCGGGCAACGACGCTTCTGACGAGCTCTGCTACCCTGCATCTGACGAGGCTGTGGTCAGTGTTGCAGCCACTTCCTGGCTCGGAACGCCGTCCTATTTCACGAACTACGGCAAATGGGTCAGCCTTTCCGCCCCGGGCGGTGACCTCTCTCTCAACTCGACCTACGGCGGAGTCTACAGCACAAGCGTGGCCGAGGACGGAGGCTCAGCCTACGAGGGGATCAACGGAACATCAATGGCCTGTCCGCACGTCTCCGGAGCCTGTGCGCTCGCCGTCAGCTGGTACTACGGGGACGACAAGAAAAAAGGGCTGACCGGCGAGATGCTGAAGGAAGCGCTGCTTTCCAGTGTCACCCCGGTTGATCCGTTCTGCGAAGCTCCATATTTCGGGAATATGGGCGCAGGCTCACTGGATACCTACCAGCTTCTTCTGGCCGTGAAGAAAGTCGCCATGATTCCAGACATCACAGTCAGCAGCGGAAGCGAGGTGGACGTCAATCTTTCTGATTATTTCTACAAGACAGACGTGCTGACATATTCAGTGGCGGCACAGGGAATAGTGGAAGTCAAACTCAATGGCGGTATCCTGACAATCAAGGGCGTGGCCACGGGCAAGACCGTAATCAGGATTACTGACGGCAACCAGTCCGTCAGAACCATAAATGTGACTGTGGAATGATGAATACTTCAATAATGATAAAGTCAGCCTTCGTGATGGCTGCGTCATCGGTTCTCTTCCTGCTCGTCGGATGCGTGTCCGAGACAAAGGAAGAGATTTTGAGCGAAACTCTGAAAACGCCTGCGGTCAAAGTCAGCGAAGTGACTGTTTCAAGCTTCCGGGTCGATTGGGCCAAAGTATATGGGGCTGAGAATTATAGCTACGCCCTCGACGGCGCAGAGACGGGTTCGACCACGTCCTTGTTCCTGACATTCAACGGACTGGAAGCTTCCAGGGAATATGTAGTCAAGATTCAGGCGGAACCGGCAAAAGAAAGTTCAAAGACATCCTCCGAGCCTGTCTATATTCATGTCCGCACATCTGACGTGGGCCAGCTTGAGAAGCCGGAGATTACAGTCGGGAGCACATATGCATCCAAGACAATCATAAGCTGGAGCGTCATTCCGGGAGCAGGAAGTTATGAATATACCCTCGGCGAAATCAGCGGAACGACGACAGAGAATCGTGTCACACTCTCAAATCTTGCAAAGGGAACCGAGTACATATTCACTGTCAGGGCCATCCCGTCGGAAAGCGGCAGCACGGCCTCAGAATCCGCCCGGACTAGTTTTACGACATCGTCCGAGGATGTCCCGGTCTTGATGATCGTCCCTGAGAATGTTCTTGCGGACGCTGTTGTCTTCGATGTCTATGCGACACCTGACGCAACCTATTACTACGATGTGGTGTCATCCTCGACTTTGATGCAGTTTGACGAAGCGACTGTCATCGAAAGGTATAGAGCCGCGATCATCGAGTATGCGAAAAGCAAGGGCATCAGCCTTAAGCTCGCGATGGCTTCCGTACTTAAGGTCGGAACAAACACCATAGGTGTGTCAAGCCTTGCCTCCGAGATGAGTTACGACATAATCGCCTTCGGCATGGACTACGACGGCAACGTCACTACCGTCCTATATAAAAAAAGGATCACCACGACAGCCACCGGATGGTCCTCCGGCCCGAACTACGGAGGATCCGGCTGGTTCAGCCAGAATTTTTACATCACTAACGCATATCTTGGAATTGCCGGCTACGGATGGACGAATTCCGTCTGGACCACCTGGAAAGGGCAGGATGTCCAAAGTATCCGCTACCGGCTTCTCCCGACCTCGACTTTCAACGATGTCTTCAGCGATCCTTACGACAAGGAGGCCGTTAAGGCTTTCCTGAGAGACCCGTCCTACAGTTACGCTGTCGGGGAAAACTATCTTGAGCTTGTGAACTCATCAGACGGCTACAATTCAGTGACTCCATGCAACTCCGGCGTCTCCTACACAATGTCAGCATTGGCGACATCCGCCTCGGGCGAAGAAGAACTGACCGTCAACTCGATTACGACAAAGACTACAAGCGAGGCCTACACCTGGTTCTCAATCGCCGCTCTGGTCAATGAGAAATACGGTCCTACCTCCAGCAAGATGGCCTGCGTTCTGAAAGGAGCCGGAATAGCTTCCGGCAAACTGATCATCATCAAGACATCAGCTCTTGCCGACATTCCGGAGTCTTCCTACCCTGCTCTCATCGCGGACAAAGGAACAGAACTTAAGGAGTCATACCTTGAGTATATCAACGGAAATGGACTCGCCCTTGTCGTCGACGTGGAACCGCAGACATCCTACACAGTGATGGCCACTGTCGTGAACAAGGCGGGAGACAAGCTCACAAAGCATGCGTCAGTGACCACCGCGGCAGCTCAGACGCAGGCGGCAAGGACAAGGGCCGCGATGGCCTCTGTGAACCTGGCTGCAAACGCCGAGGCTTCTCCTGTCGGGCTGAGGCTTGACGGCGTGGAAGCCATTCCGGTCTTCGAGGCTCCGGCCACAACCGAAGACCTGTGGACAATCATCCATAATATGAACATATTTGGAACAAATTATGAGAAATAGCATAAAGAGAATAATCATCGCCGTTCTGCTGGCCTTTCTCTGCGTTCTGGCAGCCAATGCTCAGAACATCAATGTGAAAGGAAAGGTTACAGACAGCGGAAATATCCCGCTGATAGGAGTCGGAGTCTTCATTGAGGGAACCGCGACCGGCACGGTCACGGGCGCAGACGGAACCTGGGCGATCTCAGGGATTCCTTCAGACGCCGTCCTGACATTCTCCAGCATCGGCTATGTTACCCGGGAGATCCACGTTGCGGGCAAATCCGTGATTGATGTGGTACTTCAGGAGGATGTCATTGATGACGAGATCGGAGAGGTTATGGTGGTCGCATACGGAACCGCCAAGAAGAGCAGTTTCACCGGTTCAGCCTCCGTTGTGAAAGGCGATGAACTCCAGAAAAGGGTGACCGGCAACATCACCAAATCCATCGAGGGGACAGTGGCGGGACTTCAGGTCACGTCAGGAGGCGGACAGCCTGGCGAGGGCGCCTCGATAATGATCCGGGGCATCGGATCCATCAACGCGGTCTCGACACCTCTGTACGTTGTGGACGGAATACCCTACGACGGCTCGCTCAGCGCCATCAATCCGGCTGACGTTGAGTCCATGACGGTGCTTAAGGACGCTTCCGCAGGCGCGCTCTACGGCGCGCGAGGTGCAAACGGTGTCATCGTCATCACCACCAAGAAAGGCAGCGGAGAACGTTCGGTTGTCAGCTATAAGGGCAGCGCTGGAGTCGCCTCACGTTCCCTGAAGCGTTACGACCTTGTGGGAATGGACGATTTCGTGGAGCTGACCTACGAATCTCTAAGGAACAGCGCACAGTACGGCGTCGGAATGGATTTCGAGGGCGCAAGTGCATACGCCGCAGCCAACCTCGGCCAGGCTATCGGCGGTCTGAAGAATCCCGAATATTACAACCCGTACAAGAACTACACCTGGTCAACCCTCATCGACCCGGACACCGGCAAGGTCAAAGAAGACGCTGAGGCCGCCTGGAACGAGAACTGGATGAACGAGATCAGTGACAACGCTGCCCTGCGTACGGAGCATATCTTCTCCCTGAACGGAGCGACAGAGAAGATCAACTACCTCGTCTCGATGGGTTATTACAAGGAGAATGGTATTCTCCAGAACACGGACTTCAACCGCTATACGGGCAGGGTCAATGTGGACTCACAGGCGAACTCATGGATGAAGGTGGGAATGAGCGCGAACTACTCGCACACGAAAGCCGACTACCAGAACTTCTCCGGCTCCACGACTTCTAACGTCTGGTACACGGCACAGTTCATGGCTCCGGTCTATCCGGTATATCTCAAGGATATGGAAGGAAACAATGTGCTTGACGAAGCCGGAAACCTTCAGTATGAATATGGTGACGAGGATGACAACGGCTACGCCAACCGTCCTGTCGCCCAGGGCTTCAATTCCAGGGCCGAGCTCTACAACAATAAGGCGTACTACTACCGCAACACATTGTCGGCCAGATCATACATCACTTTAGGAACCGTCAGAAAGGATGCCCTGCTCTACGGTTTGAGGCTGACAGTGAACCTGGGAACCGACTTCAACGACTACCAGCGCACAATCACGAACGACAAGTACCACGGCAACGCCGCCGATCAGGGAGGCCGTCTGAGCAAGACCAACACCCGCACCCTCAGCTACACCTTCAATCAGATTCTTAACTACGACCGTATGTTTTCCGACCACGATGTCAAGGTTCTGCTCGGTCATGAATATTACCGCTACAGGTTCAACTACGCGATGGGAGAGAAAACCGGAATCATGGACGGAATCGATGAACTGGATCCTGCCGTCACGACCTCAGGCAACTCCAGCTATTCAAATAACTACGCCATCGAATCCTGGTTCACAAGGTTGAACTACGGCTTCAGGAACCGCTACTACTTCGATGCCAGTTGGCGTACGGACGGTTCCTCAAGGTTTCACAAGTCAGGCCGTTGGGGTAACTTCTGGTCGGTCGGGGCGTCCTGGAGAATGTCGCAGGAAAAGTTCATGGAGCGATTCTCCTCATGGCTTGGCAACCTGACCGTCAAGGTCTCCTACGGAGTGCAGGGCAATGACAACCTCGGGACTTACTATGCTTGGCAAGGCCTTTACGACTACACGTGGGCTAACGGAAGCGAGGCGGGAGCCTTCGCCTCAAAACTTGAGAACAAGGCAATCACATGGGAGAAGAACGGTAATCTCAACGCCGGAATCGAAGCCTCCATCTTCGGCGGGAAGGTGACTTTCACCGCTGAATATTACAACCGCAACACCCGTGACATGCTGCTTGAGAACCCTCTGGCTATCTCGACCGGCTTCACCGGCTACGATGCCAATGTCGGCTCGATGCGAAATCAGGGATTCGAGTTCTCCGGGAGGGTGAACGTCATCGACAAACCGAACTTCAGGTGGGACGTCAACGCTATGGCCTCGCTGAATCGCAACAAGGTCACGAGTCTCACCTCATCACAGGACTTCATCAGCGCCGGTGCCTCGGTCATCGAGGTCGGAAAGCCGATATACACCTTTTACCTTTCAAAGACCGCCGGTGTCGATCCGGCCACCGGAAAGCGCCTCTACTATGCCTATTGGAAAAGAGGAGTGGACGAGTCGGGAGCAGTCAGCAATGTCAGGTGTGATGAATATGTGACTGACAACGTCTCTCTTGCGTCCCTGAGCAAGTACTACATGGGAAGCCGAGAGCCGTCCGTGTCAGGAAGCCTCGGATCGAGTTTCGTGATATTCAAGAACATCGACCTCTCCTTCCTGACCACCTGGTCCATCGGAGGCAAGGTCTATGACGGACTTTATTCAGGCGCCATGAACGTGCAGTACGCCGGGAACAACTGGCACAAGAATGTCCTGCGCAGATGGCGGCAGCCGGGTGATGTGACCGATGTTCCTATGGTGGAGATCGGTGGATCTGCCCCGGCGAATGACTCTGCCCTCATCAACGCGTCATATTTCGCCATCAAGAACATCACTCTCGGCTACACATTCCCTAAGAACTTGCTGTCAAAGGTGGGAATCAGCGCTCTGAGGCTCTTCCTCACCGCCGACAATATCGCCATGTTCAATCATCTTGACGGTATGGATCCACAATATAACTTCACCGGAAGCGTGTCATATTCATACGCCCCGTCAAGAGCAATTGTGGCAGGCATCGACATTCAATTCTAGGAGGATATTCAATGAGAAAGAAACTATATATTCTTGCGGCATTCGCCATCGCTGCCGTTTCCTGCGACAGCGACATGCTTGAGTTCAACCCGACGGATTCCGGCTCTGGTGAGGAACTTCTTAAGGAGGCCTCCACAGCAATCACCTCCATCAACGGAATCTACCGTTCGATGTGGACGGCCGGATGGTCAACTACCGGCAACACACACCAGTGCTTCGGCATTGCCGCCTACAACCTCGCCCAGGAGGTGATGGGGGACGACCTGATCATGCAGTCCCAGGGTAACGGATGGTTCTGGTACGATCATGTCTATAACATGAAGAACCAGTACACATCCTCGGCGTTCAGGTCCTATGATGTCTGGTACGCCAACTACAAGTGGATCGCCAACGCCAACAGTGTCATCGCGGCAAAGGAAACGATGAACGGCTCCTCCGCAGATGTGTCATATGTCGTGGGACAGGCTTACGCCATCAGGGCACTTTCCTATCTCAACCTTGTGACATGGTTCGCCAGAGCCCCCTACAATCCGATGACAGGCAGGTACCGCTGGAGCGATCCGGGAGTGCCGGTTTATACCGAGCCGACCTCAATCGCCACGGAAGGCAAGCCAAGGGAGAAGCTTGAGGCCGTTTACGAACAGATTGACACAGACATTGATTCTGCCGTCGTGCGCCTTGCCAAGGGAGCCTCCTCAGCTCTGAACAAAGGCAACAAGTCACACATCAACGAATATGTCGCTTTGGGCATCAAGTCTCGCGCTTGTCTGGCCGAAGGTGACTGGGATGGAGCCTACAAGGCGGCGTCCCGTGTCATTAATGAAGGGACATACACAATTGGAGGCGAGAACGAGCTTATGGGAGGCATGAACTCCATCAGTTACGGAAACGTGATGTGGGGGGCCGGAATCGAGACTTCCGAGCAATCAGGAGCCTATGCCGGATTCTTCACGCACATGGACAACATAGACGGTACATATGCGAAGTCCGCGCCCAAACTGATCAACAAGCAGCTTTACAGCCACATCGGTTCAGGAGATATCCGACTCGGATGGTGGGATCCGACCGACAAGGAGTCTCCATACATCTCGAAGAAATTCGCTTTCTCCAACGTCCAGTCTTGGCTCGGTGATTACATCTACATGAGGGTCGAGGAGATGTACTTCACAGCCGCCGAGGCCGCGCTGAGGCTCGGGAATCCTGACGAGGCACGCGACCTGATGAACAAGGTGATGGCCAAGAGGAACCCGAAGTACAATGCCTACAACTATTCCGGCACGCATCTCGGGGCGACAACAATGACGTGGACCGGTTCTTTGCTTGAGAACATCTTGATTCAGAGGCGTGTAGAACTTTGGGGCGAGTATGGCCGCGTCTTTGATGTGCGCCGCACCGGTCAGGGCATCGACCGCCGCACCGAAGACGGATTCGCCGAGGAATGCATCTCTGCCATGAAGAGGAACGGCATCAACCTCACCAATGCCGACACCTACGATTGGGTTCTGACTATCCCTAAGGACGAACTCGACGCCAATCCTAACATCAACGAAGAAGATCAGAACCCTTGATAGCATTTAGAAAAAATGAAATATTCAAAAAAAATATCATGCCTGGCGGCCGCTTCGCTGCTGTTTTTTGCGGCCGGTTGCGACAAGGAGCAGAACGGAATCCTCTATAGTCCCGGTTCCGAGGATGCCAAGGAAATCCATTTCATCCAGTCTTCCCTGACGAAGGAGTTCCCGAAAGGAACCGAGACCGGCACAATCGAGATTTATCTGGCTCGCCCGAGCGACAAGGGAGAACTGTCCGTTGGGCTCCGGAAGAAAGGAGAGAACGAAGACTCTTTCACAGTCCCGGAAACCGTCACCATTCCTGACGGAAGCTATTCGGTGAAGGTTCCCGTCGAAGTGAACCTCGGAAGCCTTCTCGCCGGCTCCTCGCTGAACGCCACCATCCTCATCTCCGACCGTCAGGAGGAGACCGGGAACGGAGCGTACGTCACCCAGTTCTCGGACAAAATCACGCTGAGTGTCTCCTATGCCCTTGAGTGGGAGACCTGCTACAGAACCGATGAGAGCGGTGACAAGGTGCCGCAGACCGCCACCTACCACTACAACGCATTCTACACAGGACGGGACTCCGGACTTGGAGTCGAAAAAGCGGTGGGGACCAACATATTCAGAGTCAATGATTGGGCGAGCGGGGTGTCTTTCAAGTTCATCCTCAACGATGACAACTCCTGCACCGTGCCCGCACAGTCGATAGGCTACTATAACTCCAACTACAATGAATATGTCAAAGTCGCCGACATGGCAGAGTACACGGGCAGCAAGGCAGCCTACAACTCCTATCCATGCACATACGACGGCGAAGGCACATTCTCGTTCTACCTGATCTACTACGTTTCCGCCGGCTATTTCGCCCAAGGCAATGAGACCCTGACGTTCGACGGCAACGAGGACAAGACTCCGGTCGTGGAAATCTCCTTCGACGGCATCGAGACTACGGAGACCGGATTCAAGGCGCCGAGGATATCTTTCTACAAGAATGAATATGCCAAATTCTACAAAGCGACAGTTGTAAGCGGTGACATCACCGATGACCCTGCTCGCCAAGAAGAGATTAAGAGGCTGCTCTCTGAGGACAAGACATCGGGGAGTACTCCTGTCCTCACCTTGTACGATGACAGTTCCGAACTCTGGAATGTAGGCTCCGGGAACTGCACGGCCGTGGCCCTCGCCTACGATTCCACGTCAACCGTCACTGTCCTTTACATGCAGCGGTTCACTTGTGATCCTGACGGAAAGTACCTTCCGAAAGTCAACAAGTTCGAATGGAGAAGGGATGAGTCCAACGCTCTCCATTCCCCTTACACGACCTTGTTCTGGGACATGCAGGCGGACAACGCAGTGTCTCTCAAGTACCTCTGCATGAGGGCTGACTATCTTGACTACATGGTCAAGAACCTTGGGCAGAGCGCGGCGGAGATTGCATGGGAAAGGGGCAATGAAGTCAATGAGGAGTTCGTTCAGAAGCTCGGATCCGACGAGGGTTTTGCGACTGTCTTCAATACCCTCAAGCAGGGCACGGCATACACCTTGTGCGTCTGCGTTGTCAATGAGTTTGGAGACACGACATTTGTCCGGAAGACAGCCTCGACAAAGGGGTACATTTCCGCGGACTTCGACCAGAGCAAGACAGTGGAGGATTTCATCGGAGCGTTCAGGGCATCGGCAACTGTTGACGGTGCGTCCTCGTCATCAGAGGAGTCCTTCCGAGTGGACATCTACAGCCTCGGTGGCAACGATGTCACGATCAGTGGCCTGTCCAACACCAGCGACTTTACTCCTGACGTAAAAGCGTACTTCGATCCGGAAAGCCATTCGATCATAATTGAGCCGCAGAAACTCGGTCGCTACAAAGGCAACTATGTCACCCTCGGTTTCTCGGACGGCTTGTCCATCTACTGGGGCGCCAACAGCATTTCCCTGGGTTTCATCGACGGTGTGATTCACATGACTCCAAGTCCTTACTCCAGCGCCGCTGTCAACAGCTACCAGTTTCTGCTGTTCAGCGCCGAGAACGCCACCGGCTCATCGTACTTGAGGCAGAGCGTAGGCTCAAAGACCTATAACGCCCTCTCTTTGGAGCCGTTCGGCATCACAGACAGGGCCTCAATGGACACACATGCTGATGTTTATGTCTGTAATGCAGATTTAAACCCAAGGTAAAGAAACTACTAAAAATGCAAAACGGCAACAGAGCCATCTCTATTGCCGTTTTGTCTATATTTGTCAGTGCGTGTCGAGGGTGCGGAATATATTGCCGCGAACTTCGTCGATTGTGCCAGAGCCGTCGATTTCAGTATCTGCCTTGATTTCAGATACTGCTTGTGGCATCTGCTCAAATGTCAGTTTTTCTTCTGTAGAAGACATTGCCGTAAATTGTTAAATTGAACAATGGCTCCCTTCTGAGTGGTCAAACCTTGCGATTTCATACCATGTCCCGAGATAACGGGACAGGTCAAGAGAACCAACGGGAGTGTTTTCCACCGACCCTGCTTGGGAGTGCCTGACTCATGTGGCATTGTGTCAGATGTCAAGGGCGCTGAAGATGTTTGCGCGGACATCCTCGATGGCGCCGGTGCCGTCGATTTCGGTGTATTTGCCGGCATCCTTGTAGAAGTTGACGAGGGGCTCGGTCTTCTGGTGGTAAGTGGAGATGCGGTTGGCTATTATGTCGTCGCTGGCATCGTCCTCGCGGCCTTCAATCTTGGCGCGATGGCGGATGCGGTCGAAAATCATGTCGTCCGGAATCATGATTGAGACCACGGACGTGAGCTTGTCCCCTTTCTTGGCGAGCAGTCTGTCAAGCGAGCGGGCCTGTTCGAGGGTGCGCGGATAGCCGTCGAGAAGGAAGCCGTCGACTCCCTTCACATTGTTGAATTCCGATTCTATCATCGCCTCGACCACCTCGTCGGGAACCAGACACCCCCTGTCTATGATTTCGCGGGCCTGTTTGCCAAGCTCCGTTCCGGCTGCAATTTCCTTCCGGAGAAGCGCCCCGGTGGAGATGTGATGCAGATTGTATCTTTCTACCATCGCGCTGGCCTGAGTTCCCTTTCCGGCTCCCGGAGGACCGAACAAGACATAGTATTTCATGATATTTGTGTCCTTTAATTATATGTATGTTGTCGCAATCTGCGGACAAAAGCTTTTAGTCTTCAAGTACATATATGTCCCTGAGATTGCGGCCGAGCTCGTTGTAGTCAAGGCCGAAACCGAGTATGAAGCGGTTCGGAATCTCCTTGCCGATGTAGTCGATAGGCTCTCCAGTGCGGTAGGCCTCCGGTTTGAACAGCATGGTGCAGACTTTCACCTCCTTTGCGCCTTCCCCGATAAGAATTTTCTTCATCGCCTTGATTGTGAGACCGGTGTCGATGATGTCCTCCGCGATGATGACCCTGCGACCCTTTACCGATGCGGTGAGCGGCATCGTCTGCTGCACCTCACCGGTCGTGGATGTCCCCACGTATGAAGTCATCTTGGTGGAAACCAGCTGGCAGGGGAAGTTCAGCCGCTGCATCAGTTCCCCGGTGAACATAATGGCCCCGTTCAGAATGCAGAGGACAATCGGGACGTCTGTGCTTCCCTCAAAGTCATTGTTGATTTTTTCGGCGACGTTGTCAATGTAGCCCATAAGTTCATCGTGACCGATGAAAGGGACGAAAGTCTTGTCCCAAACCTTAACCTCTTTCATATATTTCAAAACAAGCCGCAAAAATAGTTAATAACATTAAAAAAAAGAAAAATTTTGAGTTTTAATTTTGAAATACAACACATTTGCGGGCTATTATCCATAACATTGCGTCCGACGACCGCGAACGCCGGCTATTGATTGTCCGGGTCCGGTTGAGACAGAGAACGGATATGAATATGATGATGACATTGATTGAGGCGATTGCGCTGATTGTCGGAGCCGTTTCCCCTGAGGAGGTGACGGACTCCGAGATGGAGAGGCTCATATGGAGAAGCCGGCACCCTCTGAATATCAACTCCGCATCGCGGCGTGCATTGACCGAAAGCGGGCTTTTCTCGGATTTTCAGGTAGTGTCGCTGCTGGACTACATTTCTTCCGCAGGGGCAGTGCTAAGCCGCAGTGAACTTTCCGTGATTGACGGTTTCGACCGCGAAATTGCCGAGGCTCTCGCATTCTTTGTCACATTCGGGAATTCGCCGCCTCGGGAGCATTGGTCGTTGGAAAGCAGGCTCTATGCCGGCACTTCCGTCTATGGGCTGCATTCCTGCATTTCAAAGGGCGAGACATTTGAACTATCGGCGGCCGGAGCCGGAACCTGGACAGGCAGGCTTGACGCTCTGTCTTTCTCGGCAGCCTTGCTGCTGCCCGGAAGAAAGGCGAGGCTATATGTAGGGGACTTCAACCTGAGGTTCGGGCAGGGACTTGCGGCATGGAACACAATGAGCCTCGATGACCCGTCGTCGGCCGCTTCGCTGATACGCCGTCCGACCGGCATGAAGCCCTCGCGTTCGATGACGGGGAAATACGCGCAGACGGGACTCGGGTGCAGCTTCGACACGGGACCAGTCACATTTTCCGTTGCGGCTGTTGTCCCGGGGATGAAAAAGGCGCTGATTGGGGAGATCAACTCGTCGCGTGGAAAGACGGACATTGCCGGGCTTCAGGGGCTGTTCAACTGCAGCTGGTGGCATCGGCGGTTTTCGTTCGGATTCACCTCCGTTGTGGAGGGCGTTCCGTCGTCGGGGATTGGCGACGCGGAGAACCGGCGGCAGGGAAGCGGTCTTTGGCGCTGCACGGCGGATTTTTCAGTGGATTTCAGAGGCTGTTTCAGCGGCTTCGACCTTGCCTCGGAACTTGCCGGTGGCATAGGGCAGCCGTTCCGTGCGGTCGTGTCGGCCACTTCACCGCGCCTTGCCGAACATTTCAGGGCGGGTGTCTCGTTGCGCTACAGCCCTTCCCGGCACATTGCCCTGCTTGTTTCCGAGTTCTCCGCCCGGAGCGGGCATTCGGCCTCGCTGTCCTTCCGGCTGCGTCATGTCGCCCCTAAGTCCCGTGAAGCTGTGCCGGCGGGAGGCAGGCTGTCAGGCACGAATGACCTGCGGGTGGATGCTCGTTACAAATTCCGCTGGAATGAATCGTCTTTTGCCGCGCTGCGTCTGCGTGAAAACATAAATATCAGCAGATTGTCTGCCAGCGTGTTCACCTGCCGGGGCGAGGTGACTGCAGGCTATGCCGGCATTTGGGCGAGCTCCGCTTCGGTGAGCTTCAGTCACAGCGGCAAATGGGGGATGGTGGCCTTCGTTGAGGAGAGCTGCCGGATTTCCGGGATTCTCTCAACATATCTCCGGGCGGGGCTTTTCAGCGTTGACGACTGGGCGGGCAGGCTCTATGTCTATGAACACGACATCCCCGGGCGGTTCAATGTACCGGCATTTTACGGCAGGGGAGTGTGGGGGTCCTTTTTCGTGCAATGGAAGTTCTGTCGCAGGGGCAGCCTTGCCGCCAGGCTTGCATACTTCTCCTATCCATTCATGCTGTCCTCCGTCCGAAAGCCCGACAGGCTTGAGGCTCGGATGATGCTGGCGATTAGGTTTTAACGGCGCAAAGATCTCTCACTTCGTTCGAGATGACAGGTGATGCGTTTCGAGAGGTCGGGAAGCCTTCTATGGATGATATATCTGAGGGGAAAAGGCGCTTGAGCGCCGTGCGGAGAACAGCGAAGCGAGGGCATTGTGTGGTGGTGCGCACGGAGCACGACTTCCCCTAATCATAGGGGAAGTCGTGGCGGGTTATCTCCCGCCGCGATATATATACAGGGTCTGTCCCTCACGGATGTTTGTTCCCTTCAGGTGATTCCATTTCTGAATCTGCCTCACAGAACAATGGTACTTGGACGCAATCTTTCCGAGATAGTCGCCCTTCTTGACCTTATAGGCGATTCTCTGACCGTCTCCTCCGTCCTTTATCTTCTTGATTGTCACCGGATTCAGCAGCGTGTCGGCCTTGTGAAGGTGAACATTGCCCTCTACGGCTATAAAACTGCCCGTGTAGTCGGCCGGCAGGCGCAGAATCCATGTCCGGGCGGCGCTCCCGGGGATGATTTCGTGGGTGTATTGCGGATTCAGAACCTTCAGCACATCCATGGGAACCCCTGTAAGCTCGCTCACCTGCTTGAAGTGCAGCATCCTGTTTACGTGGAAGGTGTCGATCTGCGTCGGCATATTAACTTCCTCCGGAGTGATTCCGCATTCCTTATAGTAGGTGAGCGCATAGAGAGCACCGGTGAACGCCGGCACATATCCCCTTGTCTCGCGCGGGAGGTAGTGGTAGATGTCCCAGAAATCCCTTTTGCCTGAACGTTTGATCGCCTTGTTCACGTTTCCCGGGCCGCAGTTGTAGGACGCGATTGCGAGTGACCAGTCCCCGAAAATCTCGTATGAGTCCTTGAGGTATCGCGCCGCAGCGTCAACGGCCTTCACGGGGTCGAGGCGCTCATCGACAAAGGAGTTGATGACCAGACCGTATTTCTTGGCAGTGTAGTACATGAACTGCCACATTCCGCGCGCCCCGACCCGCGACATCGCGTCATACTTGAGCAGCGACTCGATTACGGCCATCGCACGGAGTTCCTCCGGGATGTCGTAGTGGTTGAATGTCTCCTGAAAGATAGGAAAATAGTAGTTGCCCAAACCGATGACCCTTCCCATCTGCTGCGGCATCCTTTCAGAATAGAGGATTATGTAGTTCTTGACTATGTCGTTGTAGGACAGCGGGATGAATGACTGGATGTCGCTGAGTCTGCGGACGAACACCGAATCGGGAACCTGAGATGTGTATCGCACGGCCGCAGTGTCCAGATCGTTCAGCGCGGCAAATTCCAGCTGCCGGTTCTTCCCATAAAAAGCGAGCAGGAGACTGTCGAGCGTGTGCTGCCCCTGAATGCTGTCAGCGCGGAAGACATTCTCGATGCTGTCTTCCTTGGATATGATGCTGTCCGCCGGCTGTACGTCGCCGGCCTCTTCAACAATCTCGTCCGTGTCGAAGTACTGGGCGCGGGCCTCATTTCCGAAAGAAAGCACTGCGGCCGTCGCCGCAGCCATAAAAATATATCCCTTTCTCATCTGTACTCTAAAATATGCCTCAAAAAAAAATATGCCTCGGCCGAGGCGATTAAAATCTGAATCCGACCCTCATCCCGACGGCACCGTTTGTCGGCGTCCGCATTGCATAGGCGTTGTCCGGGGCGAGAACCGCCGGCTCGACGCTCATGGTTATGTCGTCGCTCACCTCGAAGTCGTACATGAACGCGAACACATTCGCATCGATTATCTGGAGCACATAGACGAGAGCCGTCGCGACGATGGAGTAGTCCCTCAGCCGCCGGTAGGAGTCCCGGTAGTACTTAGCCTGTTCTGCGGTAATCGGCCCGGTGTAGGTGGTCTCCGTGCTGGTCGCCTCCTTGTATATGTTCCTGAACCTGTTGTAGTTGAGGTTGTTGTTCCATACGAAATAGCCCGCCGTGAGAAGCCCCGTGTAATAGATGGGAATCTTCCAGTACTCTCCGTTATAGGCCTGCCCGAGTCCGGGCAGCAGTGCAGAATATATTGCGGCGCGTCCCGGGTTCGGCTTCCCGTCCGAGGGGTAGAACGCCGCCGCATCGAGCAGAGAACCCCAATAGACCAGACCGGCTCCGACATAGAGCCATGTGGCGGTAGTCCTGTAGGACTCGTTCGGAGTCCCTGCCGCGACGGATTTCTTGTATTGGCTTGTGTAGTAGCCTCCCACACCGGCGCAGGCCGCGATTCCGCCATAGACTACGGGCAGTTTCCAATAGTCGCGGTTGTAAATCTGTCCGCTTCCCGGAAGGATGACCGAGCCGCCGAATACAGTCCCGATTTTGATTTCCTTCTTGTGTCCGAGACCCTGGAACAGTTCCTTGAACGAAAACAGTTTGTCCGTTGTGTCAGACTTCTCCGTCATCGTGGTGTCATTGTAATTCTGCTGAAAGGCCTGATCCTTGAACTGGGCGCGCGCATTGACGCCGCCAAGGCAAAGACCTGTCAGAAGAACCGCTATGAAAACACGAAGCCGTCCCATTCCCAACCGTTAAAGATTTGACTTCTCGAGGGCGTCGATGAACTTCTTCACCTCATCGTCCGACGAGAAATGAATCGTGATCGTGCCTTTGCCCGCGCCTGAACGCTTCAGGCTTATGCTGTTGTCGAAATACTTCCCGAAGACTTCAAGAACCTTGAAATATTCGTCCGGCAGCTCCTGCGCTTCCTGCCCTTTTTCTTCTCCGCCTTTCTCCGCTTCCTTGGCGAGACGGTGAATCTTCTCCTCCAACTGGCGCACAGAAAGTCCATCCTTTACGACGAGGTCGCAGAGAACTTCCTGAACATCAGGGTCTTCCACTCCGAGAAGAACCTTGGCGTGCCCCACGCTGACCTGCCCTACCTTGAGGTCGTGCTGCACCTTTGCCGGCAGCTTGAGCAGACGGAGGTAGTTCGTCACGGAAGCCCTCTTCTTGCCGACTCTCATGGCCATCTGTTCCTGTGTGAGGTTACATTCGTCAATCAGCCTCTGGTAGCTCATCGCCACCTCTATCGGGTCGAGGTTCTCCCTCTGGATATTCTCCACGATGGCCATCTCCAGCATACCCTGGTCGTCCGCGTTGCGGATGTAGGCCGGAATAATCTCCATCCCCGCGAGCCTGCACGCCCTGAAACGGCGTTCTCCGCTGATAATCTGGTATTTGTCCGCAGACTTCTTCCTCACCGTGATTGGCTGGATGAGGCCGAGTGTCCTGATGGACTCCGCCAGTTCGGTAAGCGCCTCCTGATCGAAGGTCATACGCGGCTGGAACGGGTTGGGCTCAATCATGTCAATCGGAATCATGAGTATGTCCGCCGAACTGCGCGGCTGTTCGGCCGTTTCGGTGCTCACGACGACCTTGTTGACATATCCGACCGGCTTGCGGATGTTTTCCAGATCCGTCGCCTCCCCGAGCAGCGCCCCGAGTCCCTTGCCCAATCCTCTCTGCGTTTTAGATGCCATATTATAATCAGTTGTAATTCAAATTTATGCGTTCGTAAGTTCTTTCACCGGGCCCACCTATTTATTCATCGTGTCTCCGTTGCGTTCAAGAACCTCCTTCGCGAGGTTGAGGTAGTTCGTCGTGCCGTTGCAAATCACGTCGTAAAGGATGATCGGCTTGCCGTGCGACGGAGCCTCGCTGAGACGTATGTTTCTCTGTATTATGGTGTTGAACACCATATCCTTGAAATGCTCCTTGAGTTCCTGAACCACCTGGTTGTGAACCTTTGTCCTGCCGTCGTACATTGTCACGACGAAGCCTTCGATGGTCAGCGACGGATTCACCCCGCCCTGCACTAGCCGTATCGTCTGAAGCAGCTTGCCGAGCCCCTCAAGCGCGAAGAACTCCGGCTGCACCGGAATCATCACCGAGTCGGCCGCAGTGAGGCAGTTCACGGTAATAAGGCCGAGGGAAGGTGAGCAGTCTATGATTATGTAGTCGTAGTCGTCCCGCACCGGCGCGAGGGCTTTCTTGAGAATGGATTCCCTCTCGTCCGTTCCGAGCATCTCGATTTCCGCTCCGACGAGGTTGATGTTCGACGGAATCATCTGAAGCCTCGCTATCTCCGTCTGTATCAGCACGTCCTCCACAGAGCGCTCTCCAATCATGAGTTCATAGAGCGTCCTCTTCTCCTCGTTTTCGGGAGAAAAGTTGAGCCCGGAGGTTGTGTTCGCCTGCGGGTCGGCGTCGATGATGAGGACATTCTTCTCAAGTACGGCGAGAGAGGCCGCAAGGTTGATGGCGGTCGTGGTCTTGCCCACGCCGCCCTTCTGATTCGCTATGGCTATGACTTTTCCCATAAAAATTTATCCCTATGCGCGGACCTTTTCCGACGTCGGTCAGGAACGCGCACATTCTGCAAAATTACGAAAAAGAAATCTATATCCGAAAATAAAAGACGATTCTGAAGCAATTTATTTTTTATTTACTATTTTTGTCGGCTCAAATGCGCCTGCGAAATTTTTTGTCGCCGGAGCGAGAACACGGAATATGGCATCTCAGGACAATGTGGACAAGATATGGTATGCGGTCGTGAACCCGAATGCGGGCTCCGGGAAGACTATGACGGCATGGCCTAAGGCTGAAGCTATCCTTAAGGAAAACCGCGTGGAGTATGAATACCGGACGACATGGAGCAGGGGAGCGGCGGTGGAAATCACCGTCAAGGCCTGCGAGGCGGGCTATAGACGCTTTCTTGCCGTCGGTGGGGACGGCACCGTGCATGAGGTTCTTGAGGGCATAGTCCGCTTCATCGGGATGTCCGAGGTTGCCGAGACTTTTGAGCCGGGGAAACCTGCGCCGTCGCTTTCGGACTTCACGCTCGCGGTGATTCCGGTAGGCTCCGGCAACGACTGGATTCGTGCGCTCGGAGTTCCGAGGGACTTCGCGGCGCTGGCTATGCTGCTCAAGAAGGAGTATTTCGGAAAGCAGGATGTCTTCCGAATAGCCGGACGCGACGACGAGACATCGACTGACGTCGTTTCCTATATGGCGAACATCGGTGGAGTCGGTTTTGACGCGAATGTCTGTCATAGGGTGAATTTCGAGAAGAACTCCGGCAAGAGCGGAAAGATTCTGTATCTCAAAGTCTTGATTTCCAATGTACTGCACTGTAAGCCCTTCCGCTGCCGCGTGGTCGCCGACGGAAAGCCCGTCTTTGAGGGCGACTCGCTTTCGATTGCCATGGGAGTCGGGAAATATTCCGGCGGCGGGATGATGCAGGTCCCCGACGCCGTCATGGACGACGGCCTGCTCGACGTCACGGTCATCCCGGTTCTCCCTCTTTTCAAAATCATCCGCGCCGTCCCGACCCTCTTTTCCGGCAAGTTTCTATCGTCCAACCCGGAGCTTACCTCCGTCCGCTGCTCGTCTCTGCGCATAGAGCCGCTTGAACCTCCGGGAGCACTTGTCGAAGTCGATGGGGAGGTCATCTGCAGCACCCCCATCACAGTAACCCGCCTCCCCGGCCAGCTCAACATTCTCACCGGCGAAGCGTAGTTTTAGCATTTCGGGCGTTTTTAGGCGATTTTCCAGTCATCAATGCAGCGCTTTGCAGTGGAGAAGTTCACCCCGATTCTGAAAATCTTTCTCGGGTCGTCGGCGAAAGGGCGCGCATAGCCCTTGTCGTCAATCTGAGCGAGTGCCTCAGCGGCGGATTTGTCAGTCTTGATTTCAATGATGTAGATAAACTCCTTCGTCCTGATGAGCAGGTCGATGCGGCCGTCGCTTGTGTGCCGCTCCGCCTCCACATGCTCGCCGAGGAGTTCCAGAATGATGTACATCGCATATTGGAAATCCTTCTCCGCGTCTCCCTGAATCTGATAGGTGGTGTCGGCAAAAAGTGAGGACAGGGCTTTCATAAACTCCTCCGGCTTCCCGGCTTTCAGAGAACGGGAGAGCGTTGAAATCCTCGTGTTGCCGTTTGCCGGATTCACAGGAACATAGTAGCTGTAGATGAAGTTGAGGAAGCCGTCCTTGACCTCCTCATTAGGGAAACCGAGGCGGTATTCCCTGTACTCTTTGTCATAGTCCTTGATTGTAAGGTAACCGGTCTGATAGAACAGCGGGACGGGATTGTTGACGATGTCCAGATTTCCGTTCAGAGCCGATGCGGGCACTACGACATTGTCGGAGAGTGTCGTAATGTCGAACTCCGTCCGCTTCGCGACATTTACGAGAAGCGTCGGCGTGCCCGTCTCAAACCAGTATGCATTGAAATCTTTGTCCATCAGTGCGTTAAGCAGGCTGAACGGGTTGTATGTCCCGATGGCATTCTGACAGAAATGATAGCCGTCATACATCTTTCTCAGCTTGTCGTAGCACTCCTGCTTCGACAGTCCGTTCGCGTCCGCCATTTCCTGAATGCCGGCATCAAAATATGCCACAAGCTCATGTTCCGTTATTCCGCAGATGTCTGCATATTCCGGCATCATCGAGATGTCTTTCAGGTTGTTGATGCCGCTGAATACGCTCATTTTGCCAATCTTTGAGACTCCGGTGATGAATCCGAAGCGTATGAATCCGTCCTTTGCCTTCATCACGCTGTAGAATCCCTGAAGCACGCTCTTGTAGTAGTCTGCCAGTTCGTCATTGCCTAGATTGTCAACGATTGGCTTATCGTATTCGTCTATGAGAATGACGACTTGCTTCCCAGTCTTTTCATTCGTGGCATCGATGATATCCTTAAACCTCGCCGTGAGATTGTCGTATCTCGGAAGAATCTCATATCGCTTCTCCCAATTGCTGAGGTGTTGGTCTAACGTGACGTCCAGGTCGTCTTTCTGAAGATATTTGCTGCCCGTGAAATCCAGATGCAGCACAGGATATTCCGTCCAGTCTTTCTCAAGCCGCGAAATCTCAAGACCCTCGAACAGTTCTTTTTTCCCGAGGAAATAGGACTCCATCGTCGAAACAAGAAGGCTCTTGCCGAATCTGCGCGGCCGGCTGAGAAAGTAGCATTTGCCGACGGTGGCGAGATTGAAGACAAGTCTTGTCTTGTCCACATAGACAAACTTCCCCTCACGTATGTCTTCGAAATTCTGAATTCCAATCGGGTACAGCATCTCCATAAATTTTTATTCCGCCTGCAAATATATGCTTTTTTGATTAAGGTGCAACTTCGGGCGGAACAAATTATTCATTTTTCCAAAAATGCCTCCGAAACTCATGTCTCGGAGGCATTTTCAATGTCAGGTCGGAGAAGTGTGCCGTCTATTCCACCCGGATGATGCAGTAGTTCTTCTTGCCTTTCTGGGCGAGGATGTACTTGCCGTCAAGCACTGACTCAAAGCCTATCTGCGCGTTGATGTCGCTGACCTTTTCCTTGTTGATGCTGACCCCGTTGCCCTGAATCATCTTGCGGCATTCGCCCTTTGACGGGAAGAATGCGGTCTCCACTGAGAGGAGGTCTATGATGTTGCACGGGAGCCTGTCCGGGGACACGGCGAATGTCTGCACCCCGTCGAAGACCTGAAGGAAAGTCTTCTCGTCGAGGGCCTTCAGCTGGTCGGAGGTGGCGTTGCCGAAGAGAATGCCGGACGCGGCGACGGCGTTCTCATATTCCTTCTCCCCGTGAACCATGACCGTGACTTCCTTCGCGAGCAGCTTCTGGAGCGAACGCGCTCCCGGATTCTCCGCGTGCGCGGCAATAGCGGCGTCGATGGTTTCCTTGTCAAGCATGGTGAAAATCTTTATATATTTTGCCGCGTCCTCGTCGCTCACGTTGAGCCAGAACTGGTAGAACTGGTAAGGCGAGGTGCGCTCCGGGTCGAGCCAGATGTTGCCTTTCTCCGTCTTTCCGAACTTGCCTCCGTCGGCCTTGGTGATGAGAGGGCAGGTGAGCGCGTAGGCCTCCTTGCCGAGCATACGGCGGATGAGTTCCGAACCGGTGGTGATGTTGCCCCACTGGTCGGCGCCGCCCATCTGGAGCGTGCAGCCCTTGTGCTCGTAGAGGTAGAGGAAGTCGTAGCCCTGAAGCAGCTGGTAGGTGAACTCGGTGAAGGACATTCCCTCGCGGGACTCGCTTGAGAGCCTCTTCTTCACGCTGTCCTTTGCCATCATGTAGTTCACGGTGATATGCTTTCCGATGTCACGGGTGAAGTCGAGGAAGCTCCATCCCTTCATCCAGTCGTAGTTGTTCACGAGCTCGGCGCAGTTCTCCGCCCCGGAATCAAAGTCAAGGAAGCGGGACAGCTGCCTCTTTATGCAGGCCACGTTGTGCGCGAGGGTCTTCTCGTCGAGAAGGTTGCGCTCCTGGGACTTCATCGAAGGGTCGCCTATCATTCCCGTGGCGCCTCCTACGAGCGCGAAGGGCTTGTGCCCGCAGTTCTGGAAATGCTTGAGAATCATGATGCTGACCATGTGCCCGATGTGCAGAGAATCAGCCGTCGGGTCGATTCCGACATACGCTGCCGTAGGCCCTTCCATAAGTTTTTCCTCAGTTCCCGGCATGATGTCCTGAATCATGCCTCTCCATTTCAGTTCCTCAACAAAATTCTTCATCGAATGACTTGTTTTCCTTTCCTACTAAATAAATGTACAGTCGTCCTTTCCGGACACGAACCGCAAATGTAGTAAAAAATCGTTACTTTTGCGCAACCTGCATCACGGCATTTTCTCTTTTTGAAGGTTTCTTCGGGGAGAACCTTTCATATTTTCAAAACAGATTCGTAAATTTGCAGGGTTTTGGCGGCACGCTGATTTCGTGCGCCGGTTTGTGAAATACATAACAATTAAATATTCATTGAGATGAGAAAACACATCGTTGCAGGCAACTGGAAGATGAACACTACAGTTCCTGAGGGCGTAGAGCTCGCAAAGGCAGTGGCCGCAAAGTCGGCTGAGGTTCCTTCTGACGTGAAACTGATTATCGCGCCTCCGTTCGTGCACCTTGCACCGGTCTATGAGGTAGTCAAGGGCACCGCAGTCGGCCTTTCAGCACAGAACTGCGCCGACAAGGAGAAGGGAGCCTACACCGGGGAGGTGGCTGTTAATATGCTGACTTCCGTAGGCTGCGAATACACCATACTCGGACATTCCGAGCGCCGTCAGTACTATGGCGAGACAGACGCGAAGCTTGTTGACAAGATACACCTTGCCCTTGCCGCAGGACTTTCTCCTATCTTCTGCATCGGGGAGAACCTTGAGCAGCGCGAAGCCGGTAAGCATTTTGATGTTGTAACCGAGCAGGTGAAGAACGTGCTCTACACTCTCACTCCGGAGGAGATGGCCAAGGTCGTCGTCGCGTACGAGCCGGTTTGGGCAATCGGAACAGGCAAGACCGCGACCGCTGAACAGGCCGAAGAAATTCACGCCTGCGTGCGCAAGGTGCTCGCGGAGAAGTTCGGAGAGCTTGCCGAGGAAATCACCATTCTCTACGGCGGAAGCTGCAAGCCTTCAAACGCCAAGGAACTTTTCGCTCAGCCTGACATAGACGGCGGTCTCATCGGAGGCGCGGCACTCAAGGCTGATGACTTCATTGCAATCGCTCAGTCATTCTGATGTGATGGGCGCCCATCTTTTAGGCATCCCATCACTTCCAAGAATTCTGCATTATGAAGAATGACGTTAAGAATATGAACAGAGCCGCCGACAACATCCGTGTGTTGGCGGCTTCTATGGTTGAAAAGGCCAAGTCCGGACACCCGGGCGGCGCGATGGGCGGGGCCGACTTCATAAACACGCTCTACTCCGAATATCTGGTCTATGACCCGGAAAACCCTTTCTGGGATGGACGTGACCGTTTCTTCCTCGACCCGGGGCACATGAGCACGATGCTCTACTCCACGCTTGCCTTCACCGGAAAGTTTACTATGGACGAGCTCGCTCAGTTCCGCCAGTGGGGAAGCCCGACTCCGGGACATCCTGAGCGCTGCGTGGAGCGCGGAATCGAGAACACCTCCGGACCGCTCGGACAGGGACATACCTTCGCTGTGGGCGCCGCAATCGCCGCCAAGTTCCTCAAGGCGCGTCTGGGAGAGGTGATGAGCCAGCGGATTTATGCCTACATCTCGGACGGAGGCATTCAGGAGGAAATCTCCCAGGGCTCCGGCCGCATAGCCGGCACTCTCGGACTGGACAACCTCATAATGTTCTATGACTCCAACCGCATCCAGCTCTCCACGGAGACAGCGGCTGTCGATAACGAGGATGTCGCGGCAAAGTACCGTGCATGGAACTGGAACGTGATTGAAATTGACGGGAATGACGTCGAGCAGATTCGGTCTGCCCTCGACGAGGCTCTGAAGGTTGTCGGGAAGCCGACCCTCATCATCGGCGACACCGTGATGGGCAAGGGAGCCCTCCGTGCCGACGGCTCAAGCTACGAGAACTGCTGTGCAACCCACGGCGCTCCTCTCGGCGGCGAGGCCTACATAAACACCGTTAAGGCTCTCGGCGGCGACCCTGAGAATCCTTTCGTTCTTTTCCCGGAAACTAAGGCTATCTATGCCGCGCGCCGCGAGGAACTCCTTAAGATTGTCGCGGAGCGCAAGGCCGCTGAGGCCAAGTGGGCTGCCGCCAATCCGGAACTTGCGGCAAAGAAGACACAATGGTTCTCGGGAGATGTTCCGGAGGTTGACTGGAAGGCGATTCAGCAGAAGCGGGACGATTCCACAAGAGGCGCGTCCGCTGCGGTTCTCGGAACTCTCGCGGTTGAGGTTGAGAACATGATAGTCGCTTCGGCCGACCTTTCCAACTCTGACAAGACTGACGGGTTTCTCAAGAAGACACACGCTTTCACTGCCGGTGATTTCTCCGGAGCGTTCTTCCAGGCGGGCGTGTCCGAACTGACTATGGCGTGCTGCTGCATCGGCATGGCGCTTCACGGTGGCGTGATTGCGGCCTGCGCGACGTTCTTCGTGTTCTCGGACTACATGAAGCCGGCCGTGAGGATGGCTGCACTGATGGAGGTCCCGGTGAAGTTCATCTGGTCGCATGACGCATTCCGTGTCGGCGAGGACGGACCTACCCACGAGCCTGTTGAACAGGAGGCCCAAATCCGCCTGATGGAGAAACTGAAGAACCATCACGGGGAAAATTCCATGCTTGTGCTTCGCCCGGCCGATTCGGAGGAGACGACTCAGGCGTGGAAACTGGCTATGGAGAACGTGAAGACCCCGACCGCCCTGATTCTGTCAAGGCAGAACATCAGGAGCCTTCCGGAGGAGAACGACTACTCGCAGGTTGCCAGGGGAGCATATATAGTGGCCGGCTCGGACAAGCTTCATGACCACGGTCTCGGCGGAAACGAGGTCGTTCTCGTTGCTTCGGGCTCGGAGGTGGCGACGCTGGTTGCCGGCGCGGCGCTTCTGCGCGAAAAGGGCATCCGCTGCCGCATCGTCTCCGCTCCTTCCGAGGGGCTGTTCCGCAGCCAGAGCGAGGAGTATCAGGACGAGGTCATCCCTGCGGGAGCCAATGTCTTCGGCCTCACCGCCGGCCTTCCGGTGACCCTTCAGGGCCTCGTCGGCTCGAACGGCACCGTCTATGGGCTCGAAAGCTTCGGCTTCTCCGCTCCGTACAAGGTGCTCGACGAGAAGCTCGGCTTCACCGCAGAAAATGTCTTCAATCAGGTGATGGACCTGCTATAGTTTTTCGCCCCGCCCCCATCCCGGCAAGGAATCCGGTAGAAAAGGCAATCTGCAGATTATACCCGCCGGTGTCGCCGTCAAGGTCAAGCACCTCGCCCGCAAAGTGAAGGCCTGGAACCAGTTTGGATTCCAGGTCTTTTCTGTTGATTTCGTCAAGAGCCACGCCGCCGGCTGTGACCACGCAGCGCTCGTAGCCGACATATCCCGTCACCTGCATCTTCCAGTCTTTCAGTGCTTTCCCGAGATTGCGGCTGTCAAGACTCCGGAACGATGCCGCGAACGGCCGAATAAGTTCCTTGGGCAGCAGCTTGGTGAGCAGCACGGCAAAGCGTTCCTTGTAGGGGCGTAAAGTCTGCCTTCCTCTGACGAGGGTGTAGCTGCGTTTATCATTGGTGATTTCCTTCCATAGTTCGTCGATCCTGCGCTCCAGCTGCTCCGGCTCAACGGCGGGCTTGAGGTCTATGTGAGCCGTGACCTTGAAACCATTCCTGAGCGCCTTGACGGTTCTGCGGCTGAGTCTGAACCCAATCGGTCCCTCGATGCCTCCGTCCGTGAAGTCCAAGTCCCCGAACTCCGAGTCCAGGGTGCTTCCGTCAGCCTCAACCGTTAGCCTCACGTTCCTGAGCTGAATCCCGGCGAGCTGCCGTCCCCATTCGGTCAGCGGCACGACGCGGTCAATGTGTCCCTTTTGTTCCCGGTATTCTTCCCGGCCGCTCACACCTGCGTCTTCAAATACCGCTGAATGTGCTCCGCCTGCTTTCTCTGAAGCTGTCGCATTGTTGTCCGTTGCTCTATTGATTTTGTATCCCGCCGGCACAATCGCAGTGAGCGATGGGAAACGCTCGCTGACCCTGTGACCGAACTCCCTTGCCCACCTGTAGCCGTCTCCGGTTGAACCTGTGGCTGGGTAGGAGAGCCCCCCGGTCGTGATTATGAGGCTGCGGGATATGAAGTTGCCCGTCTTTGCGGCGACGACGAATTCCCCGCGTTCATTGAGGCCGATGTCGCTGACCTCGCATCCCGTGACAATCTCCGCTCCCGACTCCTCAGCCATCCGCAGCAGAACATCGACCACATCTGCCGCCCGGTGCGATTCCGGGAACACCCTTCCTCCCCGCTCCACGACGCAAGGACATCCGTGAGCCTCAATCATTTCCATCATCTTCACCGGCGGAAGGGCGAAGAACGCCGGCTTGAGGAAGTCGGCCTTGGGATGGACATGCAGCGAAAACTCGTTCCAATCCGACATATTCGTGAAATTGCAGCGTCCCTTTCCGCTGATCATGATCTTTCGTCCGACCCTCGGCATCTTTTCGAGCACCGTGACCTTCACCCGAGTGTTTTCCTCCGCCTTCCCGTTCATTTCTCCTGAGACCCCGGAGTCATGGACGGAGACTGGACATGAGCCCGCTCCGACGGCCGCCATGAGCCCCGCCGCGCCTCCTCCTATAATCAGAATGTCGCTGTATCTCTCCTTTTCCATCGGTATCATATATATTTATTCCGTCTGCACGAAGAAAAATATCCCCGAATGCAGAAAATTTGTCCAAATGAGTGAGATTTATTCAGAAAATTACTATCTTTGCAGTCCTTTCTTCGGACAACGGTCCGCAGACTGAGGCCAAAGCCAGTTTAGCTTAGTTGGTAGAGCATCGCATTCGTAACGCGAAGGTCGTGGGTTCGACTCCCATAGCTGGCTCACAGAACAGTATCGTGAGAAAGTTCCGCAGCTTCCGTATTCGGGAGGCATTCAAGAGACCACGCCGGAACTTCAGCCAGAACATCAGAAATGTAGTTGCAGACAGCGTCGGAAGTCTCTTCCGTATAGTTCAGCGCGGGCGGAGCCGAAGGAAGCAGCGCCCCTATGGCCTGTACGGGGTTCAGCCGGTGAATCCTGTTGTAAGGAGCCTGGCTCAGACGCACTATCGCCGCGAGCGGATATGCCTCTGCCTTGTAGCAAGGAGTCTTGCCGCTCCAAGGCGAGCCGAATACCATCACCCTGCCGTCCGGCATCACCCTGATGAACGGACTGTCGTCGTTCAGCAGAAACGACTCCGGGTACCTTTCGCGCAGAAGTCTCGTGTGCGTGCTCTTTCCTGTTCCGGATTCTCCTAGAAAAATGGCCGTGCGGCCGTCGAACACGTTGGCGGAGCAGTGGATGGCAAGGCATCCGCGAAGGCAGGTCAGGAAATTCACCGCTGTCCACAGCGCATATCTGTACATCGTCGCGGTCGCCCGGACAATAGAGGTTCTCACCGTCGTGTCTCCTATGTTCCAAGTCTCCCAGAGTTCCTTGCCCGAATGTTCCTCCGTCATATGGAAGACAATCATGTCCCCGTCGCGGTAGAAACTGCATTCCACGTCCTCGAACGCAACGTCAAAGTAGCTGTCAGTTTTCCCGAACCTTTCCTTCAGTCTGCTCACATTGTCCTCGTCAAGTTCTTCCGAAACACGGAAATCCGCCGCGGCATCCTGTTCCTGAACAAGAAACGGACGGAAGAAAGGCATCGCGTGGATGAATCCGGTCACATCAGGCCCGTCGAATCTGAACCTGAAGCCGGCGATTGAAAGTGTGACCGGCATGACCTACTGTTTTATATCGGAAAGTTTTTCTTGGGATCCGTTCTCTATGAGTCCGCACTCGACGAGCTTGCTGCACCACGCCTGACCGTCCGTCGCGGCAGTCTCATGGTCGATGCCATATTCCTTCTGAAGCGCCTCGATGACGTCGAATGCGGTGAATTCCTTGCCGTGAAACGTGTTCCACAGAAAAAGTGACGTGTCGTTGAGGGATATGATCTTTGTCATGTCGCCGCCATATTTGCCCTGCATTATGATGACGTTCTGCCCGGCCATCGAGCGTACTTTGAACTTTGGAGAAATTTTCATGAATAATTGTTTTTTTTGTTTATGCGAATAGCGCTAAATGTTTATGCAAATGTCGCTAATTTGCCTCTAAAATGCAAAAAATGCCCTGAATATTTGCATCTTAATGTTTTTCTGCCTAACTTGCATCGGTTTTGAAAGAATTTTTCAATTACTAATTTAAAATTAAATATCATGAAAGAGCTCGTAGCTAAAATCAATGCTGAAATTGCAGAATTTCAGGCAAACGCTGAGGCGCAGGTTGTCAAGGGCAACAAGGCTGCCGGTGCGCGTGCGCGTAAGAATGCGCTCGAACTTATGAAGGACCTCAAGGAATTCCGCAAGGTTTCTGTTGAAGCTTCAAAATAAGTTTCGGAACTCAAAGAAATGGGTCGCTGAAAACAGCGGCCCATTTTTTTGAAGGTTTCTTAATAATCATCAATCGCAATGTTCTCGTTTCTTATAAGCCTCGCCGCCCTCGTTCTGGGCTATTTCCTCTATGGACGCTTCGTCGAGCGCGTCTTCGGGATTGACTCCGCAAGAAAAACTCCGGCCGTCACAAGGGCCGACGGCGTTGACTATGTGCCGATGCCGGCATGGAAGGTCTATATGGTCCAGTTTCTGAACATAGCGGGAACCGGACCTATCTTCGGAGCGATTATGGGCGCGAAGTTCGGCCCGTCGTCCTATCTCTGGATTGTCTTAGGCTGCATCTTTGCCGGAGCCGTTCATGATTTCTTCACCGGGATGCTCTCCATTCGCAACGACGGCGCGGGACTCCCGGATCTTGTGGGCACATATCTCGGAAACGGAACAAAGAAGTTCATCCTTGCATTCTCAATCATTGTCCTGATGCTCGTGGGCACGGTGTTCGTGTTCAGCCCCGCGCTGATTCTCGGCGACATCGCGGGCGACGGGTCCAAGATTGCCATCATGATTTGGGTCGGCGTCATATTCCTCTACTACCTTCTGGCCACGCTTCTTCCCGTCGATAAGATTATCGGGCGCATCTATCCGATTTTCGCCTTCGCCCTGATCTTTATGGCGGTGGCGCTGATGGCCTGCCTCTTTGTCAAGTGGCCGTCACTGCCGGAACTCTGGGACGGACTGGGCAACCTTGGCGAGGAGAAGGGACTGCTGAGCGGCCAGCCGATTTTCCCGTGTCTGTTCATCACGATTGCCTGCGGCGCGGTGAGCGGCTTCCACGCGACGCAGTCTCCGCTGATGGCCCGCTGCCTCACGGACGAGAAGCTCGGAAGGCCGGTGTTCTACGGGGCGATGATTACCGAGGGCATCGTGGCGCTCATCTGGGCAACGGTTTCTTCCTGGTTCTTCTTTGACGGAGGCGCCGAGGCCGTGGGCTCCACGCTTCATGCGGCTGCTCCGGAAGTTGTCGTGAATGTTTCCAAGAGCTGGCTGGGAGTGCTCGGCGGCATTCTCGCTGTGCTCGGCGTAGTGGCGGCTCCAATCACGAGCGGCGACACGGCTTTCCGCAGCGCACGTCTGATTGTCGCGGATTTCCTGCATCTGAACCAGAAGCCCGTCCGCAACCGTCTGATAATCAGCATTCCGCTTTTTGCCGTCGCCGGCCTGCTGCTCTGGTACAACATCGCCGACGAGGACGGTTTCAACGTCATCTGGCGCTATTTCGGCTGGGCGAACCAGACCCTTGCGGTCTTCATGCTCTGGACCGCCACGGCCTATCTCGTGAAGTCCAAGCCGAAGGGCTCCGCGGCCTATCTCCTGACGCTCTTCCCGGCAGCCTTCATGACCGCCGTCTGCACCACCTACCTCTGCATAGCAAAGATAGGCTTCAACCTCCCGAACACATGGAACTGTGCCATCGGCTCCGCCGCCTTCCTCCTCTCTCTCACCCTCTTCTTCCTCTGGAAGCTCCGCCGTGACCGGAAATAGGTACGCTACCGTCGCGAGGCGAGTCCGTCGCTGTTTTCCTGCACTATCTTCAGTATTGCCGCCCCGTAGCCTTCGGCCTTTGCCGGGCCGATGCCCGGTACTTCTAGGAGTTCTTCTTGATTGTGAGGAAGATATGCCGCGATGTTGTCGAGAACCTTGTTGCTGAGGATGTAGAATGCCGGAACATTGAGTTCATGCGCCTTTTCGAGTCTCCAGGATTTTAACGCGGCGATGAGTTTGGCGCTGACGGCATTTGCGTCTCCGGTTCCGGACTTGCCCGCAGATGTTTTACCGGATTCTTTACTGAAACATGGACTTGATAAGCCCTCGGATATTTCATGAGCCGTCGCTTTGTCAAGAATGGTAACTGACGGTCCCGAAGCGACCTTGTTGCCGATTTTCGGCTCCGGCCTGTCCTTGCTGCGGTCGTAGTCGAACGGAACGAAGGCGACCTCGGAGGCAAGCTCCCTGGCATCGGCGAGACGGCTTTGGAGAAAGTCGTCGATGGTCGTGTCGGTCATGAACGCCGAGGCGCGGAGAGGGGAGCTGAGGACGATTCCTTCGAGCGAGCGGCAGCGGCTGAGCGCGACATATGCCTGGCCGGGCGAAAATGCCGCACGGGCATCTATGATGGCGCGGTCGAATGTCAGACCCTGGCTCTTGTGGATGGTGATGGCCCAGGCCGGGCGCACCGGATATTGCCTGAACTTGCCTATTGTGGTGGAATTCACGCTGTTGTCCGTCTCGTCCAGCTGATAGCGTATGTTCTCCCACTCCATCGGCTCGACGTCAATCGTGACACCGGTGTCCGCAATCCGGACCTTAATCTTGTCCTTCCACAGGTAGCAGACCTCACCCAGAGTTCCGTTTATGAAGCGCTTGTCCGGGTCGTTCTTGATGAACATCACCTGAGCGCCCTTCTTCAGGACAAGCCGTTCCGCCGTCGGGAAAGACTCCGTGGGGAATGTCCCGGTGACCTTTGCGTCAAAGGCATATTCGTCGCCGCCGAGCTTTGTCATCTCCCCCTCGTTCACGCTCTGCACCATGCGGTTGTGCGTGACAAGGCGGATGTAGTTGTCTTCCGGACGGGGAACGAATCCCGGTTGATAGCGTGCGTTCAGCTCGTCGATGTCCTCCTGCGTGAGACGGCCGACCCGTGCGCGGTTGAGCATCCCGACAAAATGAGAGTCGTTCTGACGATAGACGTTCTTCAGCTCTATGCAGGAATACTCCAGATTCTGAAGAGCCTTGCAGTCAAAGAAATACAGGGACTTGTAGTGCTGCCTCAGAATCATTTCCTCCTCTCCGTGCGCAATCGGCGGAAGCTGCTGGAGGTCGCCGATCATCAGAAGCTGCACCCCTCCGAAGGGGAGGTAGCTGCGCCGTATCCTGCGGAGTTCCGCGTCGATGTGGTCGAGCAGGTCGGCACGGACCATTGAAATCTCATCAATGATGATGAGGTCGAGGCTGCGTATCAGGTCAAGCTTCGCCTTACGGATGAAATAGCCCGTCTGCGGAGCCACGACTCCGGGCACATAGGCCCCGAGACCGAACTGGAAAAAGGAGTGAATCGTCATCGCCCCTGCATTGACCGCCGCAACGCCCGTCGGGGCAAGCACGATGTGCTTTTTCTTCGTGTGTCTTGTGATGTCCCTGAGAAACGTCGTCTTTCCCGTCCCGGCCTTTCCCGTCAGAAACAGGCTCCTGCGGGTCTTCTCCACGATAAACCGCGCCAGTTCAACCTCAAAATTTCTATCTTCCATGTTGCAAAAAAAAATTACGAAGCCGCCGGCGACGGCTTCCGGTGACATCCCAAGCCGGTGACAAAGATACGGAAAAATCTTGCAGGGGCAATGCTGTCCAGTTTCGTTTGCGGTCGTTTATGACTGCTGCGGCATTTATCTACAGAAACATCGCGAAGACAGATGCTCCGGCGACGGTGAGAATGCCGCTTACGACTATCGAGAGGCTGCTCATCGCACCTTCCACCGCTCCCATCTCCATCGCCTTTGCCGTGCCTACCGCGTGTGAGGCGGTCCCGATGGCTATGCCCTTGGCTATCGGTTCGCTGATGCGGAGAAGAAGGAGGAATTTTTCAGCGAATATGTTGCCCAGAACTCCTGTGATGATGATGGAAACCACTGTCACCGGAATGTAGCCGCCGAGTTCTTCGGAGACACCGAGCCCGATGGCCGTGGTGATTGACTTAGGAAGGAATGTGACATATGCCGCATGGTCGAGATGAAACAGCAGGGCGAGCAGCAGGATGCAGACAAGGCTGGACAGGACTCCTGCGCTGATGCCGGCGACGACGGCTTTCCAGTTCTTCCTGAGAAGTTCAACCTGCTGATACAGAGGCACTGCAAGACAGATTGTCGCAGGAGTGAGGAGGTAGCTGATGATGTCCGCACCCTTCGCGTAGCTTTGATAGCTCACTCCGAGCATGGACAGCGTCGCAATGACCAGAATGATGGAAATCAGCAGCGGGTTCGCGAGTGCCCAGCCGGTCTTTTTCTTTAGCCAGATGCCGAAAATGTAGGACGAGAGGCTTATGAATACTCCGAAGAATACCGATGATTCAAATATCTGTGACATATTATCTGGCCTCCATTTCTTCGTGTCCCTGATTCTTTCCCTTCTTTTTCCCGCACCGTATGACAAACTGCGTGACGGCGCCGGAGACTCCCATTACGACGAATGTGCTGACGACGGTGATGAGGGCGTATTCCCATATCGATGATTTAACGGCGTCCCATGATTCCATCAGACCGGCCGCCGCAGGAATGAACATTATCGGCATGACGGCGATGAGAAAAGAGCTTACTTCCCTTATGTCGCTGACCTTCACCCATTTCAGTTCAAGGGCGATGAAAAGCAGGACTATCCCGTAGATGCTTGCAGGAATCGGCAGCGGGATGAACCGGTGCAGCAGTTCGCCGACAAAGGCGAATGCCGCAATAATCAGAAACTGTATGACATATTTCATATTTACCCCTCCGATGCGGTTTGAGCAGGTGAGTGCAGTCCTGCGGCATCTGCATATTCCTCAATCAGTTCGGCGGTTTTGCCGGCTCCGAGGCGGCAGACATCAAGACAGATGTCGTAGTCCGGCGCATTTCCCCAGTTGAGGCCGGTGTAGAATTTATGGTAGGCAACCCTCCGCTCGTCCGTGTCGCTGACAAATTCCTCTGCCTCGTGGCGCGAAAGCCCCTCTGATTCCATTATGTGTGTGATTCTCCGCTCCGGATTGCCGTGAAGGAAAACGGACAAAAGATCAGGGCGGTCTTTGAAAATAAAGTTGCCGCACCTTCCGATGAGCACGCAGTCTCCCTCTCCGACGACTCTCCTGAACGCCATGCAGAACTTCTCCCGCACGTCGTCCCGTTCAAAGGAAAAGGTAATCGCCGACATCAGTTCATCGACAGGCCTCTCCTCGAAAAAATCCTCCATCTCGGAAAGAAGCCCTTTCCCGCGCGCCGCCTCCATCAGAGACTTTCTCGTGTAAAGCGGTATGCCATAGTGCCCTGCCAGAATCTTTCCGACTTCAAGCGCACCGCATCCGCATTGCCTTGCTATTGTGATAATCATACCTCTCTTATTACCGGATAGTAATGTTCGTCCTCTCCGAAAACAGTTTTCCTGAAAAATGTAAAATCTTCATATCAAGGACATATTTTGCTGATATCCATATGTTTCCATGCTTTTCCATATCCACGGTTCATTTTATGGTGTTTCCATCAATCATTTTAGGGCATTGATTCTTTTGATGCCATCGTAGTCAGCGGAAGGATCCTCGTCAACCTCCTGATTATCCGTTTTCCTATGTACACTTTCTTTTGCCGGCGGAGAAGTTCAAGATACACGATATTCTCCAAGATGCGACCGGCATCGAAGACCCGGGATCCGAGGGGCATTCGTCTCAAGCCGACATCAACAAGGTAATACTTTCCCAATGTCTTAAGGTGTTGCTTCCCTTTTATGTCAAACCTCTTGCATTCATAGACAAAAGATGATTCGATGAGTGCGGACATATAGCGTTCTACGGCTTTATCAGTCATTTCTTCCCCATACAAATTATTCTGCCCCGCATAGTGTTTTTTACAAAGGTAAATAATTTTCAGGGATAAATAGTCCTGAAAATTATCTTTTTGAAGATGTTTTGGGATGAAACGTCCTAAAACTTGTAGTCGCATCCTCTTTGTTCCAGAAAAAGGCTTACGGCCGGGTCTTGAATGAAACTCTTGAAGTGGTCGATAAGGACATTGTATTTCTTTCGACCGAAATAATAGTCGTCAATAAGGTCATTCACCGGATAATTGTAGAGGAATATGATTTTGAACGGGTCTTCTGATGCCGGCGTGTGGGGATCCAGAATGATTTTGTTCTGAAAATAACTGCCGCTGAACTCTGTCTGGGGAAGCACAAATATGTTGATGATGCGTTTTTGCTCCCCGGCCTGATGTTTCATCATTTTTGCCTGTTCGTAGTATCCGAACTGTTTGCCCAGTACATTTTCTGAAAGAAGATGGTCGGCAAAACGATACATCTTTGCATCTATTATTATGAGCGTTTCGTCATCTTCGTAGATAGTGTCGTGTTGTGTAGCATTCCCTCGCAGGCTATGCCCGTCAAAATAAGTGAACTCGTAAGTTTTTCCATATTTGGTCTTATCCCGATATTGCTGTTTTCCGAGGACGCTGTCCACCATTACCTCCCATAATGTGCTTGCAATGATGGCATATTTCCAGTTGCCGTCAGTTGTGTCACTTTCGTCAAGACTGCACATTCCTTCAATGTACTCGATGCACCACCGTATGATGTTTTCCTTCCTTGAATTGAATGTGTTGTTCAGTTCCTTTCGGAGCATTGTAATTGTGCTCCTGTCAAGCCTGATTCCGCGTGTCGGAATCGAAACAGACTGGCCGAACAGCATGGCGCCGCCGTGTCGCATGAAGTGATTTATGACGCTGCATTGCACTGATGCGACAAAATCGGCCTCCTTAACCACCATATTCATTAAGCGAAAACCCTATGACATCAAAAGAAAAAGTTTCTGCAACTCCGCTGTGGCGTGATTTGCCTCATCAGATTATTTATTTCGGCTCACCCGGGACAGGGAAGTCTTGGTTTGTTAAGAATCGGATTCTTGACGGGATTGATGATGAGTTCATTTTCAGAACCACATTCCATCCGGACAGTGACTATTCTTCGTTTGTCGGCTCTTACAAACCAGTTACCGTAGCGATTCAGGAGGGTTCTGGCAGGATTCTGTCTATGGAAGAACTTGCTGATATGCTGAAATCATCTTACCAGGCCAGCAAAATCAAGGTTATGGCGCTGCATACATTCATTCTTCAGCATATCGGCTATTTTGACGGCAGATTTGCAAATTATAACAAGAAGGCATTTTTTGAGAAGGCCGGTCTTGGGGTGTCATATATTGCCGAAGTCAGCAAGATTGTGAACCTGTATGGCTGGATGAAGGATAAC
>DJPQ01000003.1:9921-12994 GCA_002439805.1 Bacteroidales bacterium UBA6408 | reverse complement strand
TCGCTGCTCGAGAGGGCGAAGTAACGCAAGGAAACGAATGACAAAAAACAACATAGAAATAATGGCGCCGGCCGGCAACTTCGAGTGCCTGCACGCGGCGATTCAGGGCGGTGCGAACTCAGTCTATTTCGGTGTGGGCAGTCTGAACATGCGCTCGCACTCCGCTAACAATTTCTCCGCAGACGACCTCACGGAGGTCTGCCGCATCTGCCGCGACAACGGAGTAAAATCCTATCTCACGCTGAACATTGTCCTCTATCAGGAAGACCTCCAGCCGATGCGCGAGACGCTCGACGCCGCGAAGGCCGCCGGAATCACAGCCGTGATAGCCTCAGACATGGCCGCCATAGCCTATTGCCGCCGGATTGGAGTCGAGGTGCACATCTCCACGCAGCTCAGCATCTCCAATGTGGAGTCGCTGCGGTTCTATGCTCAGTTCGCCGACGTGATTGTCCTTGCCCGCGAACTTAATCTCCACCAAGTCAAGGAGATACACGAAACCATAGTCCGTGAGCACATCTGCGGTCCGTCCGGGCGTCTTGTCGAAATCGAGATGTTCGCCCACGGAGCTCTCTGCATGGCAATCTCCGGCAAATGCTATCTCAGTCTCCATGCCTACGGAGCCTCCGCGAACCGTGGCGCCTGCTATCAGATTTGCCGCCGGGGATATGAGGTCACCGACCTTGAGACAGGCAATCAGCTGCATATTGACAATAAGTATATAATGTCTCCCAAGGACTTGTGTACCATCGAGTTCATGGACAAGATAATCGACGCGGGCGTGACTGTGTTCAAGATTGAGGGACGGGCACGCAGCGCGGAATATGTCAAGAAGGTCTCATCCTGCTACCGTTGCGCAGCCGATGCCGTCATTGCAGGCACATACACTCCGGAACTCGCCGCCTCCCTCAAGGAGGAACTTACAGAGGTCTTCAACCGGGGGTTCTGGGACGGCTACTACCAGGGGGCGCGTCTCGGGCAGTGGAGCGAAGTCTATGGCAGCAGCTCGACCCGAAAGAAAGTCTATGCGGGTAAGGTCACGAACTGGTTCGCCAAGCTTTCGGTAGCCGAAGTCCTCATCGAGTCTGCGACGCTCAAGGTCGGTGACCGCATTCTCATCATGGGTCCAACAACCGGCGTTGTTGAAACGACGGTCAGCGAAATCAGAGTGGATTTGAAGCCCGTGGAATCCGCCTCCAAAGGGGTCTATTGCTCAATCCCGATTGATTTCAGCAAGGACACCGACACACTCCGTGAAGCAGCCGACGCCGCAACCCGGCTCCGCCGCTCCGACAAGGTCTATATCTGGGCAGAGGAATAGTCCGCGATTTTGCCTACCTTTGCGGCAAGGCAAGAATCCGCAGGCAAAAAAGCACCCGGGGAACAAAAGTCCCGAGGCAAGTATCCTGCGACAAGAAACCGGAGGCAAACACCCGGAAACAAGAACATGGCGGACAAGATGACAGAGCAGCAGCGGCATTACTGTATGTCGCGGATTCGGAGCGTCGATACGCGCCCCGAGATGCTTGTGCGCAGGTTTCTGCATTCGCATGGATTCCGCTACTCCCTGCACCGCAGAGACCTGCCTGGAAGTCCGGACATCGTCCTCAGGAAGTACCACACGGTCATCTTCATCAACGGCTGCTTCTGGCACGGCCATCCGCTCTGCCGCCACGCCACGGTTCCCAAGACCAATCCCGACTTCTGGGCGGAGAAAATCCGCCGCAACAAGGAACGCGACGCGAATGACATCGGGGAACTTGAGCGCCTTGGGTGGCACACCATCGTCGTCTGGGAATGCGAACTCAGCCCACGCAGCCGCGCAGAACGCCTCGCACTTCTCGAAACCCGGCTCCGCCGGCGGCTCGAACCCGAAGCCATCCACGCCATCCCTGCCTCAGTCCGCAAGTTGTCCAACGACACGGAGATGCAGTGACCGGCCAGTTGTCTGAATGGAAGTGAGTGCGCCACTTTGCACTGCCACATTTTTTCAGCAAAGAGTGCTATCTTTGCAATAAAGTATTCATAGGACATGGCAAGGAATTTTTTCAAGAGATACATCTGGCTGGTCGATCTGATCAACCGCAGGAAATATGTCTCCTTCAGTGAAATCAGCGAGGCATGGCGACGCAGTCCGCTGAATGAGACGGGAGAGCCGCTGTCAGAGAGGACGTTCTTCAACCACAAGGATGCAATCGCCGAGATGTTCGGAATAGAGATACTCAACGACAGGAGTCTCGGGTTCTACATCGGGCATTCAAATGTCGGAAGCGACGAGACAAGCGACTGGATGCTGCACACGCTGTGCATCAACAATGTGCTGCATGAGAACGCTGACATGAAGGACCGGATACTCATGGAGAAGACACCTTCAAGCGAGAGATTCCTGACGGACATCATCAGCGCGATGCGCGATTCCAGAGTAATCAGCCTCTGTTACCAGAGTTTCCAGCACCCGGAGCCGCACTCCTTCAATGTGCGGCCCTGCTGCGTCAAATACTTCAAGCAAAGATGGTACATGCTTGGAGACAGTGACTTGGGACTGAGAATATGCTCGCTGGACCGGTTCGTGGACATGGAGGAACTGGAGGAAAGGTTCGAACTGCCTAAGGGCTTCGATGCGGAGGAATATTTCCGCAACTATTTCGGCGTCATCATCGGGGAAGCCCCGGAGGATGTCAAGCTCCGTGTCGTGCCGGACCAGGTCAAGTACTTCCGGACGCTGCCGCTGCACGGGTCGCAGAAAGAGACGGTACAGGAGGACGGAAGCTCGGTCTTCAGTTACCACATCGCCCCGACCTTTGATTTCGTGCAGGAGATTCTGTCGCACGGCGCGGATGTGGAGGTGCTGGAACCGCCTGAATTGCGCGAAAGTATCGCTGATGACGTCGCACGAATGGCTTCTCGTTACGCGATTACGACGGCAAATGAAGGCGGACTTCTATATATAGACGAAGATGACGAGTGGAAACTGCTATGACGGATTTTGCAGCTATTGTCACGCTGTCGTATCCAGCGTCAAGACGTGGATATCCGTATCAGTCAGATCGTAGCCTTCTCCCAAGACAGCCCC
>DJPQ01000003.1:0-9770 GCA_002439805.1 Bacteroidales bacterium UBA6408 | reverse complement strand
ATCTCATCTGAGAGGTCAAGAATTTCCTCAGGCGGCTGATGGGTGACAAGGACATCCGTGTCCGCAGGTATATTCATAAAATCATTTTCCACCTGCCGCGTCACGGCATCTTCGAAAAACATCGGCACGCCGTAGAACTTGACTCCCTCTATCAGGACTCCTGAATTGCAGAGATAGTGGCAGTTATCGTCAAGCCCCTCCAGCGCGGCTCCCCGTAGGCAAAAGTCGTGGTTGCCGGCGATGAAGACCTTGTGCCTGTACGGAAGATCGCAGAACCATTCCATAAAGTCCAGCGCCTCCGCCTCAGTCCCCGCCAGCGTAAAGTCTCCGGAATGCACTATCACATCGCCCTCCGGCAGCCTATTCAGCCGCCGATGCACATTGTGCGTATCCGAAATGTGTATGATTCTCATATCTCTTGGCCCAATGGTTTATTTTTTTTTTGCAAATATAGGACATCGTTGCAATTTCACGGCAATTATGGATTTGATGTCCTACTAAAATCAATCAAGATGTATATTTTCGAAATTCCATTCCGAAAGGGCAAAGTCAAGTATTTTCTTCTGTCGATTTGCTCCGATTTCCACAGCATCTCGCCCTTGTCGAGAAAAGTGGCAATTTCAGCCTGCTGTTTCAATAAAGGGTTGGACTTGTAGCTCTCAAGCTTATCTCCGAAAGGCTTGTTACCAATCGATGCATTATGAGAACCTGAAATCAGCATAAGATTCCCGATACAATTGAGTTTCTTCTCCCGGAATTCCTGAGAATACTCATTGTTTTCATTCACATCGTATCCGGTTGCCAAGGTTTCCCCTTCTGGCGGAACCTGAGGAGATATATGTTCTATCTGCTCATTTTCAATCGTGCAGGAACCGGTAGAATAACCTCTATTCTGAATGGAATCTTCATAGCACCATAGAATATAATGAAGCATAGGGTTTTCATACATCCACCCGTCAAGGAACTCATGAGCCCTGGAGTCTCCCCAGTACCATGCTTCATTCAATTTGTTTTTGACAGAATCCCTAAGCAAGAGGAGATCACCGTTAAACTCGCGAATAGAATCTGACAGCCGACTGCTCAAATCGGCCCTGCTGCCAATTAAATGATACCTGAACGCCAACACTTCAAGTATATGGAAAAGTACATCCAACTTTTTTTTGATTGTCACCAATACATCTATAACCCTTGATAATGAATGGATAAGCAAACGACGGCAACCCTATGCGATTAAGCCTTTTAGCATATCGTATTACAATGGTAGATTAGCACGCTGTCTTCAGAGAGATCCGGTATATCATATATGGTTTCATAAATCTCCTTGAAGTTATTTGAGGCAGTCTCGACATTGTATTCTGTTTCTTCAAGTGTGCTGTTCACATACGTCTGATACATGAAATAAGATTTCAGTTTTTCGAGATTGGTGAGATCCCGGCCTCTGTTATTCTGAAGTTCAAACATCAGAGCGGACTCCTTTTTCCCGTCCTCAATTATCTCCAACAAAATGTTGGAATAAAAAAAAAGTACATAATCATTTCTGAATATAAAAGGCTGCCGCTTATAATTTTCAGGCTTTTATAACATCTGCCTTCACCGTTCATCCTTGCTCGTGACGACAAATGCCCTGATGCTGCCGTCAGTTATTCGGCTATCGGAACATACCTTCATAACAGAACGCTTCAGAGACCGCCCTGTGAGCAGCAAATCCTCTATGGAGGAACGCAGTTCGCGGCTCACCCCGCCGTCGGTCGATGAGTAGAGGACAATCACCACACTGTCATATTCAGATTGCGGAATGAGACTGTATTTGGATATTGATTCATACAAGGTCGCCGGTTTATAGTCGCCATTTCCAGCCTGCTGACGGAAATTCGACTCAGTAATTGAATATGTGTCAAAAAGATATTCAAGACTGCGCCGTTCAATGTCCGGACTGAGGCTCAGCAGTCTCCGGATGCAATCCTCGACCTTCGCCATTCTGCGAAGACGCTTGATTGTTCGTTCCATACGGGCATCCCGCATACGCTTGGCACGGTTTCGTCTCAACTCGCGTTCGTTATTCCCGGTCGGGTGGAGAAGACTCAACTCATCGAAAGCCTCCCTGTAGGCATAGATGTCGGCTTCGACATCGTAAACATCCTTGAGCGTCGGTATCAGGTCATCGAATGACACTTTGTGAAGCAATTCAAATAACGTCATGGCAGATTTGCTTTAAATCATCGGCAAAGATGGGACGCTTCACTGCAATTATTCGGCAGTATCATTATGTGTTTTGCAGAAAATGTTTGTGAGAGCCCAAAGACGCGGGCGAAAGAAAAAGCCCCAGAAGAGGTTCTGAATCAATTGGAGCTGCCTCCGGGGCAGTAAGGGAATTAAAACTTTAGATTTTAAGACCTGTCAAGACTATGTGAACCAAGTAATCCGGGGGGGTCTGACGCAAAGGTAATCAAAAATCAAGAATCAGATTCATGTACATACAACAACTCGGTCTAATTATTCTTCAGGTGCAGGCTCCTGATGCTGCTTCCGGGCATCATCGAACTTTGCCTTCATCGTCGGGTTGCCCCGCGTCAGTTTCTTCACGGTCAAATCATCCACCTTGTTGCTGGCAAGCCTGAGGTGGTTTTCCGAGCCGAGCAGGGCGTCCTTGATTTTCTGGAGATGATCGATTGACTTGTCAATTTCTTCGATGGCCTTCTTGAACCTCTCGCTCGCAAGGCGGTAGTTGTTGCCGAACCTTTCCTTAAATTCAAGAAGCTGACTCTCAAAATTGGTCACATCCACGCTCTGGCTTTTCGCGACCTCAAGCTCACGCTGCAAATCGACGCTCTTCCTGGAAGTCTGGACAAGGAGGGTTATGAGCGGGATGAAAAACTGAGGCCTTATGACATACATCTTGGGATAGCGGTGCGACATATCGACTATTCCGTTGTTGTACAGCTCGTTGTCCGGCTCCAGCAGCGACACCAGCACTGCGAACTCGCATCCCTTGGCCGTCCTGTCCGCGTCGAGCTTCTTGAGGAAGTCCTCGTTCCTGTGCTTGGATGCGGTCTCGTCCATCTCGTTCTTCATCTCGAACATAATTGAGATGTACTCGAAGCCGTCGATGTAGTCACGGAATATGAAGTCGCCCTTGCTTCCGCCCGAGGCATCGTTGTCCTTCTCGAAGTATGCGGACGGGAGCACGGAACGGAGCATGGAGTTGAACTGGATGCTGCAATGCTGCTCCAGCGACTCCCCGACCATCTTCGTCGAGAGGCGGAGCTTCATGTCCTTGTAGTAGTCAATCCGCTCCTGCGCGGCCTTGAGTTGAGCCTCATAGCCCTCCCTTATGCCTTTTTCCTTAAGCATGGCCTTGCTCTGGTCAAGTTCAAGCTCCGCCTTAAGCTGCGTGATGACCTTATCCTTCGCGGAAAGCTCATCCTTAGCCTCCTGCCGAGCCTTCATCACCTCCATCCGCAGATTCGCATCATCCTGCGCCAACTTTGACTGAAGTTCAACTATCTTCCTGTCCTTTTCCGCCACCGCAGAATTGACCTCAAGCTTCCGTTTGTCTTCAAGAGCCTGAATCTGCTGCTTAAGACGTTCTATCTCTACGGCTTTCTCCGTATCCCGCACTTTCTGCAAGGCCTCCTGCTGCGCCTTGAGTTCAGCCGCCCTCTGCTGAAGTTCCTTGTTGAACTCGGCGGTCTTTACCTGATTGAGGATTGACACATAGTCCGCCTCATCCACCGTGAAAGTGCTGCCGCACTTGGGACATTTAAGTTCTCTCATTTCAGATATTTTCTGCGCAAATATAGTTTAAACCTACAGTATCTCGCGGCGCATCCGGGACTTAGGGATGCCGAGCTGGTCACGGTACTTGGCGATGGTACGGCGGGCGACATTGTAGCCCTTGGCGTTCATCATATCCACAATCTCGTCGTCGGTGAGCGGCTTCTGCTTGTCCTCTCCGTCGATGATTTCCTGAAGAATCTTCTTGAGCTCGCGGGTAGAGATGTCCTCTCCGGCCTGATTCTTTATGCTCTCGGAGAAAAAGTACTTGAGGGGGAATATGCCGAAATGCGTCTCTATGTACTTGCTGTTGGCCACGCGCGAAACCGTCGAGATGTCATATCCTGTCTTGTCGGCTATATCCTTGAGAATCATCGGCTTTATCTTCGTCTCGTCGCCGTCGAGGAAATATTCCCGCTGATAGTCGAGTATCGCCTGCATCGTCGTCATCAGGGTGGTGTGGCGCTGCTTCAGCGCATCGACGAACCATTTTGCCGCCTCCTGCTTCTTCTTCACGAACGACTCGGCCTCCTTCTTCGACCTCTCCGAAGAGCCCGAGGCTTCCGCCATGATGTTGTCGGCGTATTTCTTGTTAACCTTCAGCTCCGGGACGGTGAAGCGAGGCATCGTGAGCACGAACTCACCGTCAACGACATCCAGAATGAAATCCGGAACGACCTGCTGCGTGCGGTCGCTGTAGGCGTCCGAGACCTGACCGCCCGGAGTAGGGTTCAGCTTGAGTATGCGTCCCATCGCCGTCTTGAGTCTCTCCGGAGTCATCCCGGTCTGGGACATTATGCGGTTGAAATCCTTTTTCGTGAACTCCGAAAAATGATCCCTTATTATCTTCTTCGCGTCCTCGACCACCGGACTGTCCTTCAGGGCGTTGAGCTGAATCAGCAGGCACTCGCGCAAATCCCTCGCCCCCACGCCGGCGGGTTCGAATGACTGGATTATCTTCAGCAGATCCTCAACCTCCTTCTCGTCAGTCTCGATTCCGGCACGGAAAGCCATTTCATCCACCAGCTTGTCGATGTCACGGCGAAGGTAGCCGTCATCGTCAAGGCTGTATATTATGTAGTTCGCGATGTCCCTCTGATGCTGCGAAAGGTCGCGGAAATCCAGCTGGGCGGCAAGACTCTGCGGAAAGGACTCCTGAACGGAGAAAGTCTCCCTCTTAGGACGGTCGTCATATTTGCTGTAGTTGTCGGAACGGAGACGATAGGCCGGAATCGGGTCGTCCTCCTTGTAGTCCGTGAGCGAAACCTCGCGCGTGTTCTCCTTGTCCTCCTTGCTGTCATCCTCCTCAAGAAGAGGATTCTCCTCCATCTCCTGACGCACACGCTGCTCCAGACTCTGAATCGGAAGCTCTATCAGCTTCGCCGTCATGATCTGCTGCGGCGACAGCTTCTGTATCTGTTTCTGCTCTAATGCCTGCCTTAACATGAGTGAATACTTATGACTAAAATGCTTATGAATCAACGCTTAATACGCCTCAATCAATTTGCGGGAATACGGCATGCGACGACACGGGTCTGAGAACCTTCACAGTATCAACCACATAGGTGCAGTTCGCATCGGCTGAAGGCCAGTTGATTTTCTCTTTCACCAGAAGTGCCCTCGGAAACTCGTTGCGAAGCCTCACAAGCAGAGCCATGGCCTCTGAACGGGTACGGAAATCGCCCACCGTCACCTTGAAATAAGGGTTCGCGTAGGTGCGGTATGCCGGAATCCCGTGATACATCGACTCGAAACGCCGAAGGACAGCCTCCGACTCGTTTCTGGAGTTCTGTCCGTTGTCGAAGAATATGCGGACGCGGAAGCCTGAAATAGCCCTGGAATGGTTCGCCGCCACCTGTGCGTCAAGAGCCGACCGGATCCTTCCGGACTGATATACGTGGACATCAGCCGCATCACCCCTCGCCCTCGAAGGCATAACGCTCCACACGGATTTTCCCACAAGTGTCGTGTCCGCAGCCGCCGCAGGCCTATAGACCAGCGAATCCACAAGCTCATATCCGTCCGGAACCACGACATCCTGAGCCTTCGCAGCAAAGGTGCAGGCCACCGCAAGTAATATGACACAGACTATCCTTTTCATCATCTCACCATATTTAAGAGTTCCCTCAACGACATTGTCCTGCTCACGTCCCTCTTTATTCCAAGCCCCTTCCCGGTCGCCGAAACCAGCACCGTAAAGTCGTCCGCCGAACCGCCCAGCGCCCCCACGACCTGCAGCAACGCCGAAGCCGAAGCAAGTGACGCATGACCCGTCAGAAGATATATCTTGTCCTCGTGCCCCTCGATAGTGAACGGGTCAAGGACAAAACGTCCGAGCTCCGCATCACGGTAGAACAGCCGCGCCGTCACATCCGTAAGTTCCAGCTTTATCGTCGGATTATGCACCCCGACATAGAACGACGCGTCCAGCGCCTTGAGACCCTTAGGGCTTATCTTCTCTACCGCGAACGAAGTCACCTCAATCTCTTTCAGCTTATCGACAGCCGCCTTCTTCACGGCGGAACAGCCCGCCAGCGCCATCACGGCACAGGCCAGCACAGCCGCCCAGATATGTCGTCCGAATCCTTTCATAACCGCAAAGATAATCAAAATTTATAAATACCTTTCACGAATCCAGAGTTCAAAAAACAAGTCATACACGCGCCAGACACCACGGCTACAAGTAACAAGCCCTTTATCAAGAAGCCCGTTTGCAGCGGAACTGACAGAACTCGGCGACGCGAGGGAATACTTGGAGACAAAATCGCCCGAAGTGATGCCGGAAGCCTTGCCTTCCTGAGCAATGGCGAGGAGCGTCAACTTCTGCTTCTCAGGCAGCTGATACAGCAGGTCACCATACGTCTCGGAACTGAAGTCTATTATATAGTTAACAGCATCGTCAATCATCCCTTCCGTGCAGGCTTCCCCACTGCCTGTCCGCATAAAAAGTATATTCATCACTTTCTGGAGATAGAAAGTGGTTCCGTCAAACCTCGAATACAGTTCAGGCACTACATCATCGCCCAAAGTCTTCCCTGCCGCAGCGAAATGTCTCCGGCAAAACTCCGCATATTTAGTCTCCTTTATCGGAGGAAGGTTCATTATCGTAGCGCTCTGGTAGAAAGGTCGTGCCGAAGAGGTAAATATTGCCCCCATCATGTCCCTTTGAGAACCGGAAAAAACAAAATGCGCATTCGAACAATATTGTATATATGTCCGAAGTGTGGCCTCGACATTCCTGTCCTCATATTTGTCAATCTGCTGGAACTCGTCAATCGCGACAAGACATGGCTTTTCAGCATCCCGGAGATATGAGAATATCTCATCGAGAGTTGCTGCCGGATTCCGTATATCCCCGACCTGAAGCGTCCATGCCGGTACCCCCGCAGCGTCATAGCTTATCCCGCCCTTCAAGGAGCCGAGAACATTCACGAAACGCTCCCATACCTTTCTGCCCTTCGGCTTCAGGGCATCGAGTATGGCCTTTCCCATCCGCTCAGTCATCTCGGAAAGCGACTTCGTCGAATAGATATCTATTATAAAGGTATAATATTTCCCGGCTATTTCCTTCTGCGCGAAGCAATGACGTATCAAATCTGTCTTGCCATACCTCCGCGGAGACATCAGAGCCACATTATTGCCGTTGCACAGCAGTTCAGTCAATGCCCGTGTCTCCTCAACCCTGTCACAGAAATACTCCGGCCCGGCATATCCGGTCGTAACAAATGGATTCATATTCTCATTTTTCTGCAAATATAGTAATTATCATCTTATGATAATCATAAAATGATAATTACTTTATGGGAATATGTATGGCGCCGTAAAAAAAGAAATCGACAGATTCGTCAGAAATTCAGGGTCATGCCGATGCCGTGAGGGCAGGAACCGAAGTTCATGGTCATCTGCGAACCTTGGGAAACGGCGTTGCAGCGGCCTACGATGTCGTTCATACGGGACTTGCCGACAGGGACGCAGACGGCTCCGGCGATGAGGGTGGAGAGGCCGACGGCGGCCAACGTCGCTCCGCAGATGAAGAGAGTCGCACCGTTGTTTATCATTTTCTGCGTCTCCGGAGTCAGGCTCGGGTCACCTCCGAAGCCTACGCTGAGCGCCGCTCCGAGCCCTCCGGCAAAACTTCCGCCGACTATTATGGCCGTTCCGACTACGCATCCGGCCATACCCACCGGAATTGTGACTGCCGAACTTATGAGAAGCCCCTTGCCGACGCTGTAAATCCTTGCGCTGTTGTTCCATCTTTGGGCATACGGCAGGCCGCAGCGCTCGGAGACATAATCGAAAGTCTCCTCGGACGAAAGGCGTTTGTCACCAACACAAAGAACTTTGCCGGCCCTTGAGACTACCACGACGGACTCGGAAGCGAAACCGTCTGTTGCAGTAATGGTCTGTGCGGCCGCCTCGGCAGACATGAAGCCGGCCGAAACCGCGATTGCCGCGACTGCGATGATAAGATGTCTTTTCATTATGGTCTTAATTAAAAAATTATACAATCAGATGCCTTTTTGCCTACATTTTGTTGCATCCCGATTCTTTTCTCTTATGAAAACTCATTTCATACGGTGACAAGAGCATTGGAACCGCCCAGAAATATCGAGACCGCCTCAGACTATCCGGCAGATAAGCGTCGCGGAGGTGCAGTCAATGACCTCGACGTTCACATAGTCGCCGGCCTTGAGAGGAGCGAGACCCTGAGCCGTGCGCTCGGCCGCCATTGAAGGAAAGACGCACATCTTGTTGTTACCGGCCCGTCCGCAGAGGTCGTCAGGATTGCGCTTGGACGGTCCCTCGATGAGCACCCGGAATGTCTTGCCGATGTCCTTCTGATTGCTCCTGAGGCTCATCTTAGTCTGAAGCGCGATGATTTCGTTCAGCCTTGCGGTCTTGACCTCCGGCGGGACATCGTCCGGATAATGCCTTGAGGCGAGCGTGCCCGGGCGTTCGGAGTACTGGAACATGAACGCGGAGTCGAAGCACACCTGCTCAAACAGCGAAAGCGTGTCCCGGTGGTCCTGCTCGGTCTCGCTGCAGAATCCGGCAATAACGTCGGTGGAGAGCCCGCAGTCCGGCATGACCTCGCGGATTTTCGCGACCCGCTCCAGGTACCATTCCCTGTCATATTTTCTCCTCATCTTCTCCAACAGACGGCTTGAACCGCTCTGAACCGGAAGATGGATGTGGCGGCAGATGTTTTCGTGAGCGGCAATCGTGCTGATGACCTTGTCGCTGATGTCCTTCGGATGCGAGGTGGAGAAACGAACCCTGAGTTCCGGACTTATGGCCGCGACCATTTCAAGAAGTTTCGCGAAGTTCACAACCTCACCCTTTGCATTACTGTCAGAACCTTTGGCAGCATCCCCGCCCGAAACGGCCTCGGCGCCATCGCGGCATTCTTTCCACAGATACGAATCCACGTTCTGCCCGAGCAGATTCACTTCCTTATAACCATTTTCAAAAAGTTCACGCGCCTCGCGCACAATCGAATGCGGGTCGCGGCTGCGCTCGGCTCCCCGCGTGTAGGGCACCACGCAGTAGGAGCACACATTGTTGCAGCCCCTCATGATGGAAATGTAGGCCGACACCCCGTTCCTGTCAAGGCGAACCGGGGATATGTCCGCGTATGTCTCCTCCCGCGAGAGCAGCACGTTAATCTGCGGCGAGTCCGGACGGATGTCCCGCAGCAGTGCCGGCAGGCTCCTGTAGGCATCCGGCCCGGCGACCAGATCCACCTTCTCCAGCAGCTTGTCCTTCAGCCTTTCGGCCATGCATCCGACAATTCCGATGACAACCTGCGGGTTCCGCTTTTTCTGCAGCCGGAACTGCTCGATGCGCCCCCATATCCTCTGCTCCGCGTTGTCCCTGATTGAACAGGTGTTCGCCAGAATCACGTCCGCCCGGTCCATATCCTCCGTCAGCGCATACCCGTTCTCCTGCAGAATCGAGAGTATCACCTCACTGTCATTCACATTCATCTGACACCC
>DJPQ01000045.1:5152-13545 GCA_002439805.1 Bacteroidales bacterium UBA6408 | reverse complement strand
TTGCCGCCCCACTCTTCAGTGTCCTTCACGAACTTGCCGTTGCCGCTGATGGCATTTTCGCTGCCCTCGTCGGCGGTTATCCTGACTGTATTGTCTTTTTCGTCAACATCTATAAGGGCACGGAACTTCAATGAGGACACGGCAAGGCGGTCCGTATAAAGCAGACGGTGCATCCCGCGCGTCTGAAGCAGCGGCCTGAAGTTGGTCTTTTCGATGTACCCGCCTTCCCAGCCATATCCTTTGCCTTCGGTCTCGCCTTCAACCTGCTCCATGCCCCGACGCAGGTAGGTGCCATGATAGGGGTTGACATATTTCACGGCGTAGATGGTGAAATTTTTAGGCTTCACGCTCCACTGGGTTGACTGACGTGGATCGGCGCCGCCCCATTTCTCTGTCCATGCCGGGAGTCCTGACGTAAGCGGCGTATATACACTCCCGACCAGCACTGAATCTGTAGTCGCCTTGGTTATGCGTATGGGCAGGGCATAGCAGTTCTGATATGAAAGAGGATCCTCGAAGAAGGCGTCTGTCAACTGGACAGTTACGCCGCCGCTGAAGTTGCCTTTCTCAATCACCATCTTGTCGGTGCCGAGAGGTTCATAATGGGTGGAAGGAAGCATCTTGAGATTGAACTTCTCCTTTGTCGTGGAGGACTCTCCCGAGAGTTTTTCTAGCAGATTCGGCTCCACCTCGAAATTTACGATGATGTCTTCCCTGTTGTCACGGGCCCCGCCCATGGCCGCCTGAATCTGAAACCTGTGGTTGTGATCGTTTGTCAGGTCATAGTACTCCGACTCGCCCAGCACTATGGTGCGCATAGGATACTGGAAGGCAAAGTACGTTGTCGTATATTCAAAATCCTCGAATTCCGGCAAACGGCTCTGGCAGGCGGTCATGGCCACACCGGCCGACAGGCACAGGAGGAGGAATCTGTTCATTTTCTTGTTGTTCATCTGAATGGCTGATTTTAATTGTTATAGTGGTTCTGTTCCAATTTCGGGGACTTCAGGAGTTCCTTTTCCGGAAGGGGAGCGTAGTAGGTGAAGGTTGCGTACATGCGGTCCTCGCCATCTACCGGCAAAACCTGCGGAGCCGAGGTGCCGTTCTTCTGCTGGAAAAATGCACAGGACACCGGTCCGTTGATCTTTGACTTCCAACGGCGCAGGTCATAGAAGCGGAAGCCCTCGAAAGACAGTTCAATGCGCCTTTCGTTCCTCACCAGGTCCATGAACTCGGATGTCGGCAGAGTCGAGGCGTAGCTGTCGGAACGTCCAAGGCCGGCTCTCTTTCTGATGGCCTTTATGATGTCACGGGCCGTGTAGTCCGCATACTCGGATGTGCCGTCAGCGTCGTAAGAGGCCGTGGCCGCCTCCGCATAGATGAGATAAATCTCGGTGAAGCGTATGAGCGGGCGGATGGTCCTCTGTCCTACAGGCCATTTGCTAGGATCGTTTATCACAAAGTCGGGGCGAAGGGTCTTGCGCAGGTAGTAGCCGGTGCGGGTCGCCTCCGGATTTTCGATTCCGTCCTTAGTGTCCTCTTTTGCCGTGTATATCTTGTTGTCCGAAGCAGTGCTCGGAGTGTTGCCGAATGACGCCCCGTTACGGATGACAATGCGTTCAAGACGCGGATCCCGATTGATATAAGGCTGACTGGGGTTATATACCGAACTTTGAGTTATAGGGTAGCCGTCCTTGTCCGGGAAGGCATCCACAAAATCCTGTGTGGGGTTCACCTGTCCCTTGCCGTAACGTGACGGAGGATAGTTGCGGGCCTCACGGGAATCGGCAATTTCTGTCCCGTCCGTCTGGTTAGTGCGCCACAGCACGTCCTGAGGAATGTTGTCGCTTGTCCAGAAAAGAGTGTTGTCGGTCTGTCCCAATCCGTCGAGACCTCCATTCAATGCAATCAGTTTGGCGGAATACAACATTGCGGAGTCGCAGTACTCCATGTTGTAGTAGCCGTCGTTGTAGGCAGGGCTGGCCGCATGCATGTAAAGCTGTGCCTTGATTGCCAATGCGATGCGCTTGTCCATACGGTTGCGGTTTTTCCATCCCGTCACCCTGTCATCCCCCTCGTACTTTTCCGGGAGCAACCTGATGGCTACATCCAGATCCTTGGATATGGACTCTACCGTGGACTGATAGGAAGGACGGCGCAGCTGCTTCCATTCCTCGCTGTCGCGGCTCAGGCTTTTGTCAAGGTAGGGTATTCCCAGTTTTCTGCCGGATACTCCCACTCCGCCATAATGGCGCAGCAGAACGAAATGATGATAGGCCCGCATTCCGTAAGCCTCGCCCGTCCAGCGGTTGCGGTAGGCCGCATCATCTTCAGGGTCCTTGGAAATGGTGGTCTGTGGCAGGATCTCGAAAAAGCGGTTGATGCCGTCAATGGCCTTGTATGAATTCTCCCAGACGGACAGAGGGTCAAAGGTAGGACCCCAGCCGCCGTTTACCATGCGGTGATACTCGTTGTTGTACTCGTTCATCACGGCATCGTCCGTGGCGCACTCCGTGTAGGAATAGTCAGTCGGGAGAGCCGTGTAGGCTATGTCGAGAAAGCCCAAGACCCTTTCCGGAATTTCGTTCACTTCCCCGATGTCGTAATTGTTGTCCTCCTCCAGAGTGAACATGTTGCTGCAGGAGCACAGCGCGAATGCCGCTGCGGCGATCAGACATATATTATTGAAAAATTTCATATTCTTGGTTCTTTATCAAAATGATATGTTAAGGCCCAGAGCCACGTTGCGCGTGTTCCAGTATCCCGTCTGGCGGTACTTGGCATCTTCGGAGATGAACCAGAGGTTGTCACCCCTGAGATATACACGGATGTCCTTCACTATGGAGCCGGCGAACAGCGATGAAGGCAGCAGATAGCTCAACTGCAGGCGGTCCAGCGAGAAGCAGTTTCCGTCACGCATCCAGAAGTCCGAATCACGGAAGTTGTTTTCATTGGACTGGGCGGAAAGACGGGGATAGGTCGCTGTGTCCGCAGTCGCCTCGGTCCAGCGTCCCCGCACGATCTCGGAGTATTTCATGTCACCGTTGACACGGAAATAGTCGCCGCTCATCACCCAGTTGTACTTGAGGCGCGTGGAAGCGGAAACGAACAAGGTCAGTCCCCTCCATTCCGCGCTCATGTTCAGAGTCCCGACCCAGCGCGGATTGTAATTTCCCAGAGCGATGACATCGTCGTCATTGACATATCCGTCTCCGTCCTTGTCGGCATATCTGATGTCTCCTTTCTTCACGCTTCCGAAAAGCTGGTTGGACGCCTCCGCCTGCTCGTCAGTCCTGAAGAATCCCCGGCTGCGCAGGCCCCAGAACGTGTCGAGAGCCTTGCCTGTACGGTTCTGGTAGTCATTTTTGTAAGCCTCGTCCGTGCGCACAACCTTTGACGTTGCATAGAGCAGGTTGAGCATGGAGCTGAACTTCACCTCTCCGAAGTTCTTCACATACCCCACTGACAGATCCATACCCGTATAGTCATTTCTGCCGTAGTTCTCGTAAGGAATACGCGATGCGAGCATCTGCGGATAGTAACTCTTCCTCTGCATCACAAGGTCGTCGTGAATGACATAGAAGAAATTAGCGTTCAGCGACAGGGAATTTGCCGCGAGACGGGTCTCGAGACCGACATTGAGCTTTTTCATCTTCTCCATGCCCAGGTTGTAGTTGCCTTCCACTGCCTGACGGGCCTCGAAGCTGTAGCCGTCATTGTCGCCGGTGCCGAAGAATCCGGATCCCCAATAGGTGTATTTCCAGAGATTATAACCCAAGTTGGTGTCAGTGTGCAAGATGCCGGCCGAAGCCTTGAGCTTGAGGAAATTAATCCACCCGAAGTCATTCTGCCTGGTCGATCCTACGGGAATCCAACTCAAGCCCAATGTCGGAGAGAAGGCATTCTTGTGTCCCGGAGCCAATTTCAGGGAATGTATCAGGGCGCCGCTGAAATCCACCAAGAACTTATTGTCATAGCTGTACGCCGCATTGAATCCGATGTGGGAGTTCCTGTCGGAATAGACGCTGCTTTCTACGGAACGGTAGCTGTAGAATCCTAGCACTGACGCCGAGACGCTGTGCTTGCCTCCGAATGTGCGCTTGTAGTCAGCGGATATGTTCGCACCTATCCCGCGGCTGAACGTGCCTGACTTAAGGGTCATGACACCGGTCTTGGTATCCTGGTTTATTCGGTTGATTTTGAATATCTTGCCTGTGGCATCGCTCCAGACAGGCTCATATAGGGCGTAGGTGTTCTCGATGGCCTCGGAATATCCGCCGTAGGTATCGATGTTCATTGTACCCCTCACAGAGAGTCCTTTCGTTATTTTTGAAAGGTCATAGACAAGTCCGATGTCGAACTGCATTGTCCTGCGGTAATCCCGCTGGTAGCCGCTGCGGTTCAGTTCGCCGTAGATATTCTTGCCGTAGCTGTTTTTCCCGGACACAGTGTGCCCGCCCATTATTCCCTTTCCGTCGATGATATCAACGCCCTCCAACAGGGAAGGATCTTCAAAAAGATCGACAGACAGTAGCGGAGTGTAGTCGTTGGGACGGAGAGTCGAAGCCAGAGTGAAGTAATCGGTACGCGGATTCTGATCCAGGTCAAAGACGAAGAAAGCATCGACAAAGCTCTTCAAGGAAGGGGTGATATTGAAGTCAATGTTGCTCCGTATCTTGAAACGGTTGTAGGCGGTGCTGTAGTCGTCAACCTTGTAGAGCTTGTCATGGTTCTCCCAGCCTACATTTGCATAGAAGCGTGCCACATCGTTTCCGCTGGTGAACTCACCCAGCACCCTCGTGGAATTGGTCATCGGCTTCAGAAAGTCCGAACTGTAGTAGTCCACATCAGGATAGCGGTAAGGATTGCTGCCGTCATATTTCGCTATTTCAGAAGGTCTGAACGGTGGTCGGCTGCCAGGGGAATCGTTGAGGAACGCCTCGTTGTAGAGGGTCATATATTCGCGGGAGCCCAAATATTGCGGAAGCCGGATCGGCACCTGCACTCCGGTCTCAACTCCGAAACGGATGTCCTTCTCGGAGACCTTGCCCCTTTTGGTTACAATCGAGAGAATGCCGTTCCTGGCCTGCGAGCCATAGAGGACAGTGGAATTGACGTCCTTCAGCAGGGTGACGCTCTCTATCTCCTCCGGCTGGAGATTGTCTATGTCGCGTGGCTGTCCGTCTATCAGCACGAGGACATCACCGACACCATAAAGGTTCAATCCAGACAAGAGACCGGCTCCGTAGGATGATACAAGGGAAGATACCCCTGAATAATTGTCTTTCTTGACTATCTTGGGCATGTCAATGGAGGCGACACTCCCGGGAGCCAGTTTTTCGGCGACGGTCTTGAACACCAGATTGAGCGTGTCGGCATCGTCTGCCGCGACATTCCCATCCTGGGCCGAGCACACGATGCTTCCCATCAGCAGCACCGAGGCGAAAACGCCTTTCAGGCCGTTTGCTGCCGTACGGCGGGTTCTGTGGTTATATTCTGTTCTGTTCATTATGCAATGGTCTGTTAATGATTATTCCCAACCGGGATTCTGATAGAAGCCCCCGTATATGTAGGATTGTTCGCGCTTTAAAGGGAACCAATAGTGCCTCTGCTCGAATATGCGGGGTGTGTGGTAGGATTCCACGGAGTAGTAGGTGTGATCCTTGTCATACGCAAGGATCTTTATGTCCTTGTACTCGGGCAGGTGCGCGACATACCAACGGCGGGTGTCATACCACCTGTGGTTCTCATAACAAAGCTCCACTGCCCTTTCCCGGCGGATGGTTTCCCTGAGTTCCTCCTTCGAGGCAACGAGATGATCCGGAGTCGGAAGGGATGTGCCGTCCTCATTCTTCACCCTCTCCCGCACAGCCTTCAAGGCCTGCACGGCAGTGACCCGGCACTCTTCGGGAATTCCGTCCGGACCATACAGCTCATTCGCGGCCTCGGCATACATAAGATAAACATCAGCAAGCCTGATCACAGGGAGCCGCTGCATACAATTGTACCAGTCTCCACTGTCGGGATAGATGTACTCATCACGATATTTCTTCCACATGTAGCCCGTGATGGTGCCTTTCTCCTCTCCATAGTCCTGACCTCCGACATAAAGTTCAGCTTTCGTCTCATTGTTGTTCTGCTTCATCAATATAGAGCGGTCTGTCACTATGTTGGTGTAGAAACGCGGATCCCGGTCAGCCCAAGGGTCAACGGAGGGATTGTCATAGACAGACGGGGCGAACGGCTCGCCGTTGCTCATGCCGAAGTTCTGCACATAGTTCTCCGTGGCGCCGCAGACATCAACCCATGAACCCATGCGCTGATTAGTATCGCCTATCATCACGGGTTGCGACCGCACCTGAGGGACATTCAGAACCCCTTCTTTCCCTGAGCATGGTATCTCGGAATTGCGGCGATAGAAAAGCCCGCTGTAGTCTTTCCAATCTTCCAGTCCATAAACACTGCCGCCCATAATCTCGGACTTCGCCAGAACCTTGCCGAGATATTTGACAGCCTTGTGGAGATAGTCCTCGTTGTAGGTGTAGGATCCCGTTACCGTGCCGTTCATGAGCGGACTTGCCGCATAGAGCATGGCCTTGCCCAAAGCCGCATAGGCAGCACCCCTGGTGAAGCGGTCCTTGTTGGTTCCGTAGGTCATCTGCCCCGTAGGAGTGTCCTGCCAGTCATCCGGCAGAAGTTCCGCTGCGCGAAGCAGGTCCTCTTCTATCTTGTCTGAAGATTCGTGATAGTTCAGGCGCGGGAAGCGCAATTCCTCGTCAGGAGTGAGCGCCTTCGTGATGTAAGGCATGCCTCCCCAGATGCGGATGATGTTGAAATGCAGTATTGCCCTCAGCAACAGGGCCTGTCCCTCTATGAGATTGCGCTGTTCTTCAATATTCACGTTCCCGTAAGGGGTTCTCAGCATGTCAAGGTGCTCCAGGGCAAGGTTGGCCTTGCGGATTCCGAGCCACCCGCCTTCCCAATAGCCGAGGTTGATTTCACCATTGCTGCCTCCGCCCTTCCATGGGTCTATGTTGTACCTATTGTTGCCGCTCAAACCTTTATAGGCATAGAAGTAGGTCTGGTTGATGTCATAGAACGTACGATAATCATTGGTGATGTTGTCGATGTACCATGCCTTCGTCGACACCACATCATCGGCAAAATTGAAAGGACCTGTGGTTATAGGGTCATGCATGCAGTAGTAGGCATTCTCGATGAAGCCCTGGAACTTTTCGAATGAGCCGAAGATGTCCTCCTCGCTCAGGCCGGCGTCAGGGGACTTGTCCAGATAGTCGCTGCATGAGGCCACTGACAGGCAGGAAACTGACAAACAGATCAGTATCAGTGTTTTATATATACTCTTAATCATATCTTTCTCAATCAAATCTCATGTTTCAGAATGTGACGTTCAGACCGAAGCTGAATCTTTTCAGAGGAGGATAGGCGTTCGTGTAGTTGTACTCCTCACGCTCTTCGGGCATCTTGGACCAGAAGAACAGGTTGTGGCCTGCCGCAGTGAGTTTCAGGGACGACACGCGCAGTTTGCGAAGGATCTTGCCGGTGAACGTGTAGGAGAGTTCCGCACTTTTGAGACGCAGGTATGATCCGTCAAACCACATCCCGCGTGTCGAGGTGCCGCCGCCCAATGCATAAACCGCATCCGTATTTTCCGGAGTCCAATAATCCCACAACATCGGACTGGCGAAAGGCGCCAATGCGCTTTTTGTCATGGCTGTCCTACCATTGGAGAAGTAATTGTGGGAGATATTATAGACACCAAGAAATTGAACCTGAGCGCTGAAGCCCTTGTAGTCGAGACCCAGGAAGATGTTGTAGGTATTCTCGGGGTGCGAAGGATAGCCGTAAGGTATCTTGTCATTCTCATTGATGACTCCATCGGCATTATAATCAATGCTTACCGCGCTTCCAGGAAGTCTTGTCGTGTTATTTTCTCCACCTACCCGTCCGTAGACGTCATCCCAGCTTGTGATGAACTTGTCCTGATCGACATAAGTCTTGGGCTGATCGATCCTGAAGCCCTCGTTCTTCTGGTAGGCCGGTATGAGTTCCGGATCGTCCATGGAGATGACCACTTCCTTTGCATGCGCGAAGGTATAGCGCAGCCATGGGGTCCATTCACCGAACGAACGGCGCAGAGTCACATCAAGTTCGAATCCACGGTTACGCACCTTGCCCAGATTCGCCGCCACCGGAGCAGCCCCGAAATATGCCGGGACGCTGTTCGCACGCTTGTCCGCGGACAAGAAGACCTTGTCCCTGTTGTCCTGGAACAAATCAAAGGAACCGGCAATCAACTGGTTGAAGAAGGCGAACTCGATTCCGATGTTCTGCTTCGTGGAGACTTCCCACTGCAGATCCGGGTTGCCCAC
>DJPQ01000045.1:0-5034 GCA_002439805.1 Bacteroidales bacterium UBA6408 | reverse complement strand
CCGACAGCCCATGTGCTCATGTAGGCCCAGCGCTGTGCCGCGAAATTGTCGCTTCCGACCTGTCCGATGGAATAGCGGAACTTAAATCTGTCGACAACCTTCCTCAATGGCTTGAAGAAAGGCTCTTCCGAAATCTGCCAGCCAAGACCCAACGATGGGAAAAATCCGAAGCGGTATTTTGCGGCGAACTTCTCCGACCCATTGTACGAGCCGTTGGCCTCCACAAAATAGCGGTTGTCAAATGCGTAGGTAAGTCTTCCCACCCAGTCTTCACGATAGTGGGGGAACTCGCTTCCGTCCGCCATCTGCTCGCGGCTCATAAGGGCGAGCGCCGTCACGTCATGTTTGCCGAAACTGCGGGCATAGTCCACCTGAGCCTTGTAATAGATGCGGCGTACGGTGCTGTTCACGGACAGTTCCTCACCACCGAACCAAGGCGGTGCGGGATAATAGTCCATATCGTTGTCGCCTGTAGGAGGATCATAGATCACCGAGCCCGTGTTTCTGTCGACTGCCTTGGAGAGCACGTTCGACCAGCCGAAGTTCCTTTCAGAGAGGAATCTAGTATCAAACGAGAATGTTCCCGACACGGAGAGCCCTTTGGTGATGAAGTCAAGTTTCTGCTTCAGGGTGACATCCGACATCATCTGGAAAGTATTCTTTTTCTGAAAATTAGTCGCGCCGGAAAGCACTGCAACAGGGTTTTTTTCCGTACCGCCATAAGGTTTGCCATAAGCACCGTCCTCATATTGTATCGGGAATATGGACGGTGACAGGCTGTAGAAGGCATTCCATATCTCACCATATTGTGTTGGCACCTCGTCCCTCATCCTGAAAGAGCCTGCAAGATTGACGCTGACAATTGTCGATGGCGTGAAGTTAAGGTCCACGTTCAGCCTTATGTTGTAGTGCTGGAATCCGAACTGTGGATTGAACGGCAGATTGTCATTATCTCCGGACTTCAACAGGTCGTCATCCTTCAAATAGGAGATGGCGGCAAAGTACTTGGCGAACTTGGTTCCGCCCGTCACGTTAAGGTCATACCTCTGCGTCATGGCGAAATCCTTGGTGATGGCATCAGGCCAGTTGATGTTAGGATAGAGATCGGCCTCGGTGCGCGAAGACGGATAACGGTATTTGTTGGTCTCTCCGACAGGGGAATAATAGCCCCAGCTTGCCTCGTCGTACGGGAGTGACTTCTCAACCAGTTCATTCTGATAACGATAGGTGTCGTAAGCATCCTGAAGGTCGGGCATATCACCAATCACCTTGAATGTGGCGTTGGCCGAGAACGAGACGCTTGCCCGTCCTTCCTTTCCACGCTTTGTGGTGACGAGGATCACGCCTTCCGCTCCCTTGACTCCGAACACGGCCGTAGCGGAGGCATCCTTCAGCACGGATATGCTTTCAATCTGTCCGGCGTCGATGTCCGACATCTTACGCTCCACCCCGTCGATGAGCACCAGCGGCGAAGAGCCGTTCCAGGAGGAAAGTCCTCTGATGGTGATGGTCGGGTCATCGTTACCCGGCATATCGGACACGGTCTGGGTCGAAAGTCCGGGCATAAGTCCCGAAAGCATCTGCCCCACGTTGCCCTGAACGCCGGACCGCATCAACTGTTCCCCCTTTGCCTGCGCTATGGATCCGACGACGCTCTCCTTTTTCTGCGTGCCGTAACCCACCACGACCGTCTCTTGGATGGACATCGTGTCCTCCTGCAACATGATGTTGAAATCAGACTTCCCCTTTACCGGGATGTCCTTGGTGACATAGTTGATGTAGGACACTTCAAGCACGTCAGAACTGCCCGCCTCAATGGAAAAGCGCCCGTCAACATCCGTCACGGTTCCCTTTCCTGTTCCCTTCAGCATAACGCCCGCCCCGATGAGCGGCACGCCATTGGCATCCATGACAACTCCCGAGATCTTGGCCGGCCGGTCCGGCTTGGACTCCTTCCGCGCCTCTGCACTCTTTGGAGTCCGGGCGGGTTCTTTGGTGATGATGACCTGACGACCCCTTACCTTGTAGTCCAGTCCTTTCCAGAGGACTTTGTCCATAACCTCCGCGATGCCGGCATTCTTCACGCTGACGCTCACGCTCCTGTCAAGCCTGACCTCCTCCTCGTTGTAGAGAAAGACATAGCCATAATCCCGCCTTAGCATTTCGAGCACCTCTTTTGCGGGGATGTCCTTCACCGAAATGGTGATGCCCTTGGTCTGGGCCGCGGCGTTCACCGCAAGCAGCATAATGCTTACGACAAAAAAGCCCCTGCGGATGCAACCGGCAAGTTTCCTGATTCTGTTCATTTATTAGAAGTTGTTAGATGATTATATGGTTATATTATTACCTTGCGGCAGAAGAAATTTTTCAGCGCCGTCCCATAGTTATGTAATAGACTCCGTCATTTCCCCTGCGACAGGATATTCCGGAGACAATTGAAAGGTTTTCCAAAGCGTTTTCACAATCTCCCGAAATGTCCATGGTACCGGTTATGGACAGTCCCCTGACAGTCTTGTCACATGAGAACTCCGCGTTGTAGTGACGGGAGAGCCGTCTGAGCACATCCGTTATGTCCGAACGGTCGAACTTCAGGAAATTGGTTGTCCAGCAGACATAGTCTTCCGGATTCACGGTCTTCACTGTCACATCACCCGAGCTTCCAAGCCTGAGTCTCTGTTTGGGAGTCATAAGATATTCCCCGTCCAAATGCTCTGAGGCGACTTTTACCTGCCCGGAGACGAGCACGACGCTCTGGCTCTCCTCACCATGGTAGGCATCCACATCAAAACTGGTCCCGAGCACGGACACGTTCATCCTGTCGGTCATCACTTTGAACGGACGGCTTTCATCCCGCGCCACGTCAAGGTAAGCCTCTCCGTTGAGGTAGAGGATTCTGGAGCTTCCGGACATCCCCGCCCTGAACGCGACCATTGACCCGGCATTGAGATGCAGGCCCGTACCGTCTGCCAGCTTCAGGCGGACTGTCTTTCCATAAGGCACGGAGAGTTTATGAACTTCATTCCCGGCGGCGATGCCATGAGTGAGAGACTCTCCATCGGAAGTTATTGACAGAGAGCCTTCCGCATAGGATATTTCGGCATTTCCCGCGACCTTTAGGGTGTCGTCAGGAAGAACAAGACTTATTTCCTTATCTTTTCCCGGCGAATAGTCCGCCACCAGTTGGAGGCCGAAACCGTCCTCCTGCAGGTTATTCAAGACATATTCACGATGGATAAACACGCCGGCAGCAACAGCAGCAGCCATTCCAGCCGATACGGCGAAAGCCCGGAAGAAGCCCCTGATGCGCCTGTTCCGTTTTCCCGCGATCCTGTAGTCCCTGTCAATCGAAAGCCATAATCTTATCCTGTCCGAGTCGCTGATGTGCTCCTCGACAGGCTCCATGACAGAGAATATTTCGTCCGTCAGATTGTCTTCATTCATTCTTATCTGTTATTAGCAGTCAATGTTGCAAAAAAAATTGTCGTATGTACTCTACACTCGGAATACAACAGCATCATAGACTGCGGACTTGCACGTTTTATACTCACAGCTCCGCACTTTTTTCGATTCGGACAAAATCCGGGGGTCAGAAGAAGAGATTCAGGAAAACAGCCAGAGGCATCACTTTCCTGACCTTTGCAAGGGCCCGGGACATAAGATTGCGGACAGACTGGACGTTCATGTCCATAAGAGCGGCGGTTTCCTCAAAGGAGAAGCCCATGGAGTAATGAAGATAGACCGCCTCTTTCTGCCTGTCCGTCATGACTGACAGTGCGCGCCTGTACCTTTCCTCTGTCTCGGCGCGATTCTCACGTTCGCACGCGGCGTCATCCGAGAGCCTCCACTCGACGTTGAACGGTATGTTGTCAAGACCTATGGAAGGGAATCTGCCCCCCCCACGCTTCAGATTATCGTAAATCTGCCCTCGGAGAGACCTGAACAGATAGGCCTTGGGGCTTCTGATGTCCGCCGGAAGCCTTACAGCGCTGAACAATTTCACGAAAACGTCATGGATAGCGTCCGTCAGCATATCCCGATCGGAAACGATTTTCATCCCGTAGCGGTACATCGCGTCGACATACAGGTCATAGAGGAGGGAGAACGCCTCGGTGTCCCCTTCCCTGAACCTGTTCCATACTGCGATTTCTGATATTTCAGAATCAGTCTTCATCCCAAAGTCAGCCTCGTGCAAAATTATCCGCAAATATATACCTTTCCCGAAAACAATCAAAAATTTTTCATTTTCCCCGAAAAATCGGCGTGACAGTTTGCTTCGAGGGTTTCGGATTCGTTGCAATATAGCCGAATTTTCGTATTTTTGCCGTCGTTTGTTATTTTTAGCGCCATGGCATCGTACAAGCTCATACCCTACGGGATTTCCGATTTCGCGCAGGTACGCGAAGAAGACAAGTATTATGTGGACAAGACAATGTATCTTTCCAAGATGGAGGCTGCGGGGAATTTTCTGTTCCTCATCAGGCCGAGGCGTTTCGGAAAGAGCCTGTTCCTGTCAATGATGAGGTACTACTACGACATTCTGGAGAAGGATAATTTTGTCAACCTGTTTTCCGGGCTCTGGATTGAGAAGAATCCGACTCCGCTTATGGGAGAGTTCCAGGTGCTGTATCTGGACTTTTCGAGGGTCGGCGGGGACATCGAGACGCTGTCGCAGAGCTTCGATGTCTATTGCAGCGCCGTGGCGGAGGACTTCGCGAGAAGGTATGAGGCGTTCTATCCGCCGGAGTATCTGTCCGAGGTGCTCAGGCAGAAGACTTTTGTCGGAAAACTGAACGTCATCGACCTATACGCCAAGAGGATGAAGAGGAAACTATACCTCATCGTCGATGAATACGACAACTTCACGAATGTCGTGCTGAATGTCAAGGGCGAGCAGGTCTATCATGCCATGACCCATGCCGAGGGGTTCTACCGGAGCGTGTTCAAGCAGTACAAGGGGATGTTCGACCGCATACTCATGATGGGAGTCAGCCCCGTCACAATGGACGACGTGACCAGCGGCTACAACATCGCCAC
>DJPQ01000070.1 GCA_002439805.1 Bacteroidales bacterium UBA6408 | reverse complement strand
CAAAGGGATGAACGGACAACTCGTGCAATATTGCGTTCGTATGCCCGTAACATATCAACATTGGCAAAGAATACGGCTCTGTTAGCTGATGTAACAGCCTCTGGGGAAGTTTCACTTTCTATGAGTGCGTTTGAGGATTATGTAACTTCCCTTAATAAATTGTTCGTTATTGATAACATTGACGCATGGTGTCCTGCCGTCAGAAGCAAGACTGCAATCCGAAGTGGTATAAAACGGGCTTTCGTAGACCCGTCCATTGCAATTGCATCAATAGGACTTTCTCCAGAAGCATTGATGACACAGCTCAAAACCTTTGGTTTCATCTTTGAGCAGATGTGTGCGAGAGACCTTCGGACTTATACTCCAGGTTTTGGCAATCATATGTCATATTATCGCGACCGTTACGGACTGGAAGCAGACCTTGTGCTTCATCTTGACGATGGACGCTATGCTCTGATAGAATGTAAACTTGGCAGTCGTGAAATAGAAGAAGGAGCAAAACATCTTTTGGAAATAAAACGACTTGTTCAAGAGCATAACAAAACAGAAAAGCAGGTGCCGCTGCGCGAACCCGACTTGATGATTGTTATGACTGGTGGCAGCATGGCTTACACACGTCCAGACGGAGTAAAGGTAATACCGCTTGCTTGCTTAAAAGATTAAAAAGTTATGAATGACATAAGTAAAGACAAGGACTGCCAAGAGTTTTTTGCTGGCATAAAAGAGCTGGCGAAGTGACTGATGCAGATTCGTGAGAGAGCAGCCATTAAGTATGCTCCCATGGTGGAAGAATTCTGCGCAAGGAAACACGCAACTGCAAATGAAGTAGGAAGGATGCTTGACTATTTGTTTGAGTTTGCAGATGACGAACGCATATTGCTTATGTACAAGAAAGTATGCCGAAGATTCTTCTATGAATATCCCGAAACAATTAGCTTCTATATCATGGAGTACAGAAAAGAATATGACCGTGAAAGTCTTATCGGTACCGAATATGATTATCTTCTTCATGAAGATAATGACTTATATGACGAAGAGTGTGTGAAACAAAACAATAAAATAGAATTATTACTGTCCGGTAAAATCATTGCGGATTTGCCGTGCCGCTTGGTCTTCCAGATGACGAGTTGGTCATATAATTTTCTTTTCATCACGAAATCAAGCTTTGTATTGCACTAAAATTACACGAAATCAAGCTGTAAGACATTGTGTCTTTACACGAAATCAAGACAAATGTACGAAACAACAAATGCAACTCGGCCGGATAGTCATTACCTTGTCCGGCCGGTATCACTCCCGGCATGACGGGAGCACGGTCTCTTCGGCTATATGCCTGAGATATGCGGCCTTGTCGTGCGGCAGTCCGCAGTCAATCGTGCTGCCTTGCCTGTCCGTGCCTGAATGGAAGCCTTCCCCGAAAATCACCAGATAGTTGACGCAGGCTTTCAGATATGCACCATAAATGGATTGGTGCTTGTTGTCCGCGTCATACAGATTAATTCCACTGTCCCCGTCCCGCACTTTCTCGAATGCCTTCCCGATGGGAGACAGCGTGAACATGTCGTGCGGATAGGCTGCCCTTGCATTGCGCAGCATATGCTCGGACCCTCTCTTCAGCAATGCGTCAAATTCCTCGAAACTGCCGAATCCTCCGAAGTTTCCGGCTTTGAACGCCCATGTGCTTTCAAGGACTATCCGGCATTCGGGAGAGTATGCGAACACATTGCCTGCGAGTTTCAGGAAATCTTCATTGATCTGACTCCAGGCAGTGCTGTCGCAGGCGTATCTGGCGGCTGCCTGGCTTTGGTTCTGGAGCAATGCGCAGTCGTAATTTCCTGCTTCCACGGCAAATGCCGTCAGCGGAAGCTTCAGATGCTGTCCGAAACTTTGCCCACCTTTCAGACTTGCTTTGATCCGCAGCAGATGCCCTTCATTCCAGGCGATCTCCTTCAGGAAGAAATGCGAGGCTCCGACATAGGTGAACGAGTTGCCTATGCAGAGTATGTCAGTGGTGTCCTTCGCAGTCCCTTTCCCGAAGTTCTGGATGTATTCTCCCGTGTAGCCATATTTCGCCAGACTCATACTGGCTCCTGATGCCGTGCCGCCTGCCCTCGTGCCGCCGGATGCCGTGCCGTCTGACCCAGTGCCGCCTGACCCCGCACGAGATGCCCCGGCCGTTTCATTCCCGACCGGCCTCAGCCTTATTCTCAGGCCGTGCCTCGACGTCTTCCTGATTCTGAAAGTCTGCATCATCGTGACAGGCTGTCTCTCGGCAGGCTTGTCAGCAAAGTAGAACATTACGCTGTCCCGGGCAATCCACTTCTTTCCGTCCAGATACTCCAGAATATAATATCTGCTGCATCCGGCCGTCGGATTGACCGTGGCATTGAAATCAACGACAGTTCCTCGTGCCAATCCGCCGCAGGCAATGTCGAAATGCACGCATCCATCTTCCGCTATCGGAAGTTCCAGCGTGTCGGCCGGTGTTTTCCGGCTGAAAACTTTTCTTATTGGCAGCGCTTCGCCCCCTGCCGCATCAAGAAAGAGTACTGACAGCAGCAGGATTGCTGCCGCGGCTGATCTTATAGACTTCGTCATATCCGGTGTTTTCTGCAAAAATAGGTTTTATTTTGTGGAAATGCGAAATTTTAAGCAAATTTGGCTTCGGGCTTTGCTTTTGTCGCAGAATGAGTTAAATTTGTGGAGTTTTTCAAGGCCGTGCTGAACTTTTGCGTTACTTGAACTGGGTACTGTTTCAAAAAGAGCGACGCCGGGAGGAATGCGGCGGACCGAAGGGAAAACAGGAACAAATAAACACAAAACACAAATAAAATGAAAATCAAACATTTATTTCTTTCAGTGCTCGCGATGGCTTCAGTGGCCGTTGCCTGCGACAAGGAGAATCAGAACAGCGACAAGCCTTCTCTGAAGCTTGACCCTGCGACGGTTGAATTTGAAGCGACTGCCGGAACAAAGACTGTAAAGGTCGATGCGAATCAGGCGTGGGCGATTGACGGAAACGACTATGACTGGGTTACCCTCAGCCAGGAAGAGGGTGACGGAGCGGCTGACGTTGAGATTACCGTGCTTGAGAATACCAGTGCTGCGGCCAGAACTGCCAGCATTACCTTCCGTTGCTCTATTGTGAAGAAGACACTTAAGATTACCCAGACCGGTATTGGCGAACCTATCGGCGAAGGGGAAGGAACAAAGGAAAAGCCTTATTCGGCCTCACAGGCGAACACTGTGGCAAGTGCTCTTGCTGCAGATGCGTTCTCTGCGGCTCCTGTTTATGTCGAGGGTATCGTGGTTTCTTTCAAGGACGCAGAAAATACTGTCTCAAAGTACGGCTCTCTGACTATTTATATTTCAGATGACGGCACAGCCACGAATCAGTTCTATGTTTATGCACTTAAAGGCGTGAATGGCGCAGCTTTCACAAGCACGAATCCGTTTGCAGTAGGTGACAGAGTTGTAGTATATGGCTATCTCCAGAACTATAAGGGCAACACTCCTGAAATGACCAGGACATCAGAAGGAGTTGCTCCTCAGTTGGTTACCGTTAATGGCAAGGTTCCTGGCGGTACAACTCCAGATCCAACTCCAGGGGAGAAACCGGAACTTAAGAAGGTTACCATTGCTGATTTTCTTGCTGCGTCCGTAAGCACTACAGTGTGGTATGAACTTACCGGGACTATTATTGACATCGCAAATACGACATATGGAAACTTCACTCTTAAGGATGAGACCGGGGAAGTGTATGTTTATGGCCTTGTTGAGAATTATGTAACAAGTGGCAATGACCAGTCATTCTCAAAGATAGGTCTTGCGGTTGGTGACAATATTACGATTGGAACACTTCGTTCTGAATATAATGGAACTGCTCAGGCGGGCGGAAGTACTGTGGCGGCTTTCTTCGTAAGCAAAAATGGTGTTTCTAATTATTTGAAGGTAAACACAGCACGGGTTGCTGTAGGCGCTGCTGCTACGACGGCATCAATTTCTGTTTCGAGCAACACTGACTGGACTGTAGAGTGCTCTGGTACCTGGGTTAAGGATTATACTAAGTCCGGCAATGGTGAAGGTTCAGTTGAGTTAAGTTTCGATGCAAATACCACATCTGCCGACAGAACCGCAACGATAACCATTAAGTCTAGTGATGCAAGCCTTGAAGTTTATACCGTTGAACTCATTCAAGGAAAGGCTGGAGAGGCAGGTGCCCTGAAAACGGATGTTCTGACCTCGGCTTTATTCGCCGCTTCATCGACGACTTATACTGATTTTACCGGTGCTGCGGGTTCTGCATCAAGTGCAGTGTATGCCGGCAACTCCGCGAAATCCAATACAGGAGCAATTCAGATTCGTTCGAAAAACAGTGCAGGTATTGTGACAACTAAATCGGGTGGAAATATCCGAAAGGTTGTTGTGGTATGGGATGATGCAACTTCTAAAAAGGGTGACAGGACATTGGATGTTTATGGCTCAGCTACAGCCTATTCATCGGCAGCTGACTTGTATGACTCAACGAAGCAAGGTACAAAATTAGGCTCAATTACTTGTGGAACTGAAACTGAACTTGAGATTCCGGCTGGGGACTATGCATTTGTTGGCCTTCGTTCTCAAAATGGGGCAATGTATATAACAAGCATTGCGCTTTCTTTCGAGTAGTTCTCGTTTGAACCGACTTTAGTCACAATAAGGGAAACCCGCCGTCAAGGCGGGCTTCCCTTAACTCAAATAAATAAAAACACTTGATGAGAAACATCTTTCGGCTGTCGGCATTCCTGATGCTGTTGTCTCTTGCCGTGTCCTGCGACCCGCTCGGGGACAAGGATGAGGACGGCATTTCCGTGTCGTTGAGAAATTCTTCTGCGGGAAAGGCCAAGGGAAGCACCTTTGTCGTCGTTAAGGCGTCCGGAGAGTGGACGCTGTCCATTGATTTCGGCGAGGCTGAGCCTTGGGCGAACTTCGGGGCGGAAGGCACAGAAATGACCGTGTCCGGAAAGGGCAACAAGGGTAATGTCATCCTGAACTACGAACAGAATGCGAGCGGCGCGGAGAGAACGCTCCGCCTTGTGCTCGCTTCCGGCTCCTCTGAGGTGAGCTGCACCTTCATTCAGGATGCTGTGGAGCCGTCAGATCCGACGGAGGTCACCAAGGACGGCGGCTATGCCGATGCAAGCCCGTTCGGGTGGCTTGAACTGCCTGAGACTAAATCCGGCGACGGGCTGAAATACATCTGGCACAACATGACGGTGAACAGCCGGCAGCAGCGGAACTACTCCCTCTACTGGAGTCAGGACGACTACCTCTCGATTTGGGTGGCCTACCCTCTGAACTCCGGGCTGACAGGCAGCGGCAGCCGTCCGAAACCTGAGCCATGGGCATTTGACCCCTTCATGCCGAGTTCCCTTCAGCCTTCAGTCGTCTATGGCGGATATGGCAGATCCGGCTATGACCGCGGGCATCAGATTCCGTCCGCCGACCGTTACATAGGCAACTCGAACGCGCAGACCTACTATGCCACCAATGTCACGCCCCAGCTCAGCGGCTTCAATCAGGAAATTTGGGTTAGCCTTGAAAATCAGGTACGCGACTGGTCCAAGAAGGCCGACACTCTCTATGTCGTCACGGGCTGCATCGTCGGTTCCGGCTGCAAGTCGCTGACCGACAGGGGAGGACACAGCGTCACGATTCCGTCTTCATACTACAAGGCCATGCTCCGGTACAGCGCTACCTCGGGGTATTCCGGCTGCGCGGTCTGGCTCAATCATGTGGCGCGGACGGGCTCGATTTCCCGTTCGGACATGATGTCAATCGACGCACTTGAAGAGAAACTCGGCATCGATCTGTTCGTGAATCTTCCGAAGAAAGTCGGCGAGGCAAAGGCAGCCGAGATTGAGGCTAAGGCGCCGTCCGAAAACGTGTGGCCGATTTAGGCGGTCGTGCACGCTTGGGGACACTGACACATAAGTCATTGACACGAAGAACAATAATACACAAAACGATAAACATAAGAAATGAAACGCTCACTTCTGATTGCTGCACTCCTGCTCCTGCTGTCGGTCTCGGCATCGGCGCAGAAGACAAAGCAGAACTATGTCATCGGGTTCTACAACCTTGAGAACCTCTTCGACACCTATGACGACCCTGTCAAGAACGACAACGAGTTCCTTCCGGAGGGAAAGAACAAGTGGACGCAGGCCAAGTACGAGAAGAAGCTTCACAACCTGGCCACCGTCATCAGGGCCATGGCCGACAACAACAGGCGCTGGCACACCATTCTCGGCATTTCCGAGATTGAGAACCGCCTCGTCATCGAGGACCTCGTGAGCCAGCCGGAGATTGCCGCCGCCAACTATGGGATTGTCCACTACGACAGCCCGGACCGCCGAGGCGTTGACGTCGCCCTTCTCTACAAGCCGGACCAGTTTACCTGCCTTGACAGCGAGTCCATTCCGTTCGACTTCAACTCCGACATCGACTTCTCCGACACGGACACGAGCTATTTCAAGACCCGTGACATCCTTATGGTTCACGGCCTCATGGCCGGGGAACATTTCGCGTTCTATGTCGCGCATCTTCCGTCCCGTGTCGGCGGCAAGGGAGGCAATCTCCGCAGCCGGGGAGCCGAAATAATCTACAGTCACTCACGCATGATGGAGGAGAAATATCCCGGAATCAAGATTGTCGTGATGGGCGACATGAATGATAACCCGACCGACGACTCTATGGCGAAGTATCTCCACGGTCAGGAACAGCTTTCCGACGTGACTCCGACCGAGTTCTTCTCGCCATACACATCCATGCTCAAGGCCGGCTACGGCTCTCTCTGCTATCAGGGCGTGTGGAGCATCTATGACCTCGAACTCGTCAATTACAGCCTTGCCTGCGCTCCGGAGGGAGGGCTGAAGATTCAGCCGGTGACGAAGAACCATGGCAAGGAGTACTACGGCGTGGTGTTCAAGCGCCCGTGGATGACGACCCAGAAGGGGCAGTACAAGGGCTATCCGTTCAGGACCTTCTCCAACGGCTCGTTCATCGGAGGGTACAGCGATCACTATCCTACCTACATCGTTGTCGGAAAATAAGCAGCGATGTCGCCTGAAAGGCGGATTGCTGCCTTACGCTCAACTTTTAAATCCTCACAACCATCAGGTTGCTCCGGTTTAAAAGATTTCGCAAGCCTTGCACTCCATCCTTTTATGCGACATCGCCCCCCCCGGATATAATGGATACAAACTAAAAACAAAATATGATGAAAAAAATTCTTACGGCATTCGCGGCGCTGCTCTGCTCGCTTGCCCTCTTCGCCCAGACGAGCGGAGTCGGAGGCGTGAAGGGAACGGTGGTGAACCGCGCCGGGCGAGTTCCGGTTCCGAATGCTCACATTACAATCGTGAAGGACGCGCAGGCGGTGTTCGATGACTATTCGCGTGCCGATGGATCCTTCATCTTTGAAGGTCTCGAGGACGGTCGGTACATCATGACCGTTTCGGCGGCCGGTTTCCTCACGTCTCGCATCAACCTCACGGTGGAGGGCTATGTGAAGGACCTCATCTTCGTTTCGCTTGTCGCGGAACAGAGCGCCGCCGACATTGATGACTCGAACTTTGCGGAGTTCGACATGGAGGATTCGGGATATACCGACACTCCTGCCATACTTTTCGGGGCCAATGACCCGTACAACAAGATTGTCGGCTACGGATTCAGCGACGTGCGCTTCAAGAACAGGGGATATGCGAATGAGACGCAGGATGTTCTCCTTGCCGGCGTGCGGATGAACGACGCCGTCACCGGCTACTCTCCGTTCTCGCTGTGGAGCGGACTGAACGAGGCCATGAGGGCGAAGGAGACCACCATAGGCACGGAGACTTCGGACTACAGCTTCGGAGGCTACAACGGTGTCACCAACATACTTGCCAATCCTGCTTCCGTGCGTCCCGGCTGGCGCTTCAGCGTCCTGAGCAACTCGGCTCTCTACCGTCTGCGCCTCATGGGAACCTACGCTTCCGGCGAGCTTGACAACGGCTGGTCGTTCGCGGCCAATGTGTCGGCGCG
>DJPQ01000119.1 GCA_002439805.1 Bacteroidales bacterium UBA6408 | reverse complement strand
AACGAGGACGGCGACCGTCTCAGGCTCGATGACGCGGACTGGTCCGCCGGAATTGACTTCGACGCCCTGGATTCGGAAATATAGATTTATTTGTGTTTACCTTTTGGCGGAGGATGCATTGTTATATCGAAAGGCAAAAATCTTTCGACAAAAAATGTTTCACCAATAAAAGTTAAATGCAATGAAAAAGTTTATTCTTATCTGTGTCGCAGCTCTCTCTGCAATCATTCTCTGCTCGGCTGCGGCCGCAAACATGGCCGATTCCAAGGTCACTGTCTCTCACAAGAATCTGAGCTACACAATGTCGCTCGATGCCGCGGTCATGGTCTATCGCGCCTGCCCTGAGGACCTCCGCGACGGAATCCGTCAGGCTCTGATTGCCGAACACGCCGAGAAGTGGAACGACCTGTCAGTCTCCCATGGCAGCAGCTACGGGCTCACCTACCGCTTCGACGGGGTGAACGAAACTTTCGACGCAAAGTACGAGAATTTCTCGATGAATGTGACCGGCATCACGAGCGCCGACATCCGCAGCATATTCTCTCTGAACAAGTAATGACTTGGAAACCACCTGCAACGGACTGCTGCAAGCTCGTCGCAGGAGATTTTGGCGGCAAAAGGCGCTGGTCTGAGTGCCGCCGGCATAAAAATACGAGTTATATGAAAAAGGGTACCAAAATCACACTGATAATCATAGCCTGCGGTCTGGCGGCACCTGTCGTTGTCCCCCTCATCCTGGTCGCGGTGCTCCTGATTGCTTTAGCTTTTTCTCATGAGCCTTATTACGAGCATCCGAAACTGGACAAAAGCGACAATCCGCCGGCATATACAACGACCGAAGACTTCTATAAGCTGACAGGGGTCGAGTTTCCGGAAATTGTTCCGGTGGATTCCTTATTCTATGACGAGGGGTGCCTTAGGGCGAATATGTGGAACGAACACAAGTTTGTTGCATCCCACAACAAACTGCCCAAAAGCTTTTACAAACGGCTGGATGCCGCCTGTAAGAACGACCCCGGCCATTGGACAAAAGGTCCAGGACGATTTACAGACTGGGCATACAGGAGCCTTGGGATGCAGGTGGACACATCGGCCGTCACCTACAGATATTGGGTATATCCGAGCGGGAGTGAAAAGGTTGACCGCAGTAAGGATGTTTGGGAAAGGGACGACTGGGACGGGTCGTTCGTGTCCGTGGAAATTCAGAAAGACACAATCTATCTGCTGGACGGGTGGCTGAGGTAGGAGGCTCACAGTCAGCCGCCGGCGGCTTTTCGAGGCAGGTATTATTTTCTGTGTCTACTTTTCGCTTCCGGCTAAGAAAATTGTGAAGAAACACTGGTGGAAATCATCCGAAAATGTGAAAAAATGCCTAATTTTGTAGCCTAAAATGTGAAACAATAGATGAAACTACTTGAGAGAAAGATAGATGGCTTTCTTAAATCATGGAAAGCAAATTCGGAAAGAAAGCCGCTGATTGTAAAGGGGGCGAGACAGATTGGAAAGACGCTGTCAATACGCGCCTTCGGACATGGCAACTATGAGTCCGTCATTGAGATTAATTTCGTGTTACAGAAGAAATTCCGGTCTATCTTTGAGGACGGATACGAGGTTGAGACCATTGTCAAAAACATATCTCTTCTCGAACCGTCCTGGAATTTTATCCCGCACAAGACACTTATCTTCTTTGACGAACTTCAAAAATGTCCCGACTGTGCCACTTCACTCAAGTCGTTCTGCATCGACAGGAGATATGATGTCATCTGCTCCGGCTCTCTAATGGGCATATATTATGAAGAAATAGAATCCAATGCCGTCGGCTTCAAGGACGACTATGACATGCACTCGATGGATTTTGAAGAATTTCTTTGGGCGAAGGGATATTCAAAGGAACAGATTGACGGGATATATTCAAATATGATTTCTCTTAAACCGTTCACTCAGCTGGAACTTGACACGATTATAGGCATCTTCAGGGATTATATGACAATCGGAGGAATGCCGGAAGTTGTCAAGAGGTACATAGACAACGGCAATTTCAGCGGGACGTTGGGACTTCAGAGACAGTTGTTGCGAGACTACGAGGAAGACATCACAAAATACGCAAAAGAAACGGACAAGGCAAAGATTCTGGCTGTATATAAGCACATTTCCACATTTCTGGCAAAAGATAACAAAAAGTTTCAGATTACGAAAGTGGCAAAAAACGCACGGAGCCGGGACTATATCGGGAGCGTGGAATGGTTGAAAGAGGCCGGTGTTATCAATGTCGCGTATTGCCTTGGCAATGTGGAGCTGCCGTTGAAAGGAAATTATGACGCTTTCAACTACAAACTTTATTATCATGACACGGGGCTGCTGATTGCATCATTGGACGAAGAAGCGCAGGACGACCTTCGGGCGAACAAGAACTTCGGGACGTATAAGGGAGCCATATACGAGAATGTTGTAGGAGAGATGCTGATTAAATCAGGATACGACCAGCTGTATTTTTACAGGCACGACAACCCGTCCGTGGAAATGGACTTCTTTGTCAGAGACAGCGATTCTCTTGTTCCTGTGGAAGTGAAGGCAAGTGACGGGGCAACGGCTTCGCTCAACAATCTCATTGACTGGAAATCCTATCCGGATGTCCGTTATGGAATTAAACTGGGATACAGAAACATCGGATGGAACGGAAAGTTCTACACCTTCCCCTACTTCCTAGCCCCATTCCTGAAGCGTTTTCTGAAAGAGAACACCATGCGACGTCTGTGAAGCCGCGTCCATGACGCTGAATTTCAAAAGCAAGAGGAGACAGTTCAACGATTGTCGTTCAACAGTGCCTCCACGGCCTCGCTTATGTCCAGATATGTAGCCTCGAAGTCTCCCGAATACCATGGGTCGGCGACATCACGCCCCTCCCCGACGACGGACATCAGCAGCCGCACCTTTCCGTCCGGATCGGGCATGAGCCTCTCCAGCCAGCGCAGGTTGTTGCGGTCCATCACGTAGATGCGGTCGTAGTGTCTGTAATCTTCGGGAGTTATCCTCCGTGCCCTGCGGCGTTCAAACGGGATTCCGTGCCTCCGCAGCGTTTCCTTGGCCGGAGGATATATGTCGTTCCCTATTTCTTCGGCCGATGTCGCCGCCGACGCGATTTCATATTCCCCAGAAAGCCCGGCATCCGCAACAGCCTTCTTCATGATGAACTCCGCCATCGGGCTGCGGCAGATGTTCCCGTGGCAGACAAAGAGTATCTTTTTCATTGTCATTTCG
>DJPQ01000096.1:342-11086 GCA_002439805.1 Bacteroidales bacterium UBA6408 | reverse complement strand
TCATCTTCATATTCGTGCTCATTCTTCTGATTATCATTAACATAAGGTCAATAAAATCAAACAAAAAGAAATGAAAAGGTTTTTCTCCGCACTTGCGGGCATTCTTTTCGGGGCGGCCACAATCTGCGGCGCCGCCGACAGGGAACACACCCTGAAGATTTATAACTGGGCAGACTACATCGACGAGGCTCTGCTCGACGAATTCAAGACATGGTACAGGGAACAGACCGGCGAGGAGGTGGAAATCATCTACCAGCTCTTCGACGTCAATGAAATCATGCTCTCGAAGATTGAACTCGGACACGAGGACTTCGACGTCGTGTGTCCGTCAGAATATATCATCGAGCGTATGCTCCGCCAGAACCTGCTCCTCAAGATAGACACCGACTTCGGCAAGACGCCGAACTACATCAGCGGCATCGCTCCGTACATCAGGGAGAAATTCAATGAAATCGAAGGTTCCGGCAAGAACGCCAATGACTATGCGGTAGGCTATATGTGGGGAACGACAGGATTGCTGTACAATCCAAAGTATGTCACCAAGGAAGAGGCCTCGACATGGGAATGCCTCAAGAATCCAAAGTTTAAGAACAAGATTTTCATCAAGGACGCATTCAGAGATGTCTATACGGCTCTCACAATCGCGCTTCACAAGAAGGAAATTGATTCCGGAGAATTGAACATCAAAGATATAACGTTCAATGCCTCTGATGAATACATTGCCCTCGTCGAAGACTTTCTAAATCAGGTAAAAGGAAATGTCCTCGGATGGGAAGCCGATTTCGGTAAAGAAGAAATGACCAAGGAGAAGGCATGGATTAACCTCGACTGGAGCGGTGATGCACAGTGGGCAATAGAAGAGGCGGCTAAAATCGGAGTAAAGCTTGACTACGAAGTGCCTCACGAGGGAAGCATCGTATGGTTCGACGGCTGGGTAATTCCAAAGTATGCAAAAAACATTCAGGCCGCACGATATTTCATAAACTATATGTGCATGCCAGAGAATGCCCTCCGTAACATGGACGAGATCGGGTATGTCAGCGCCGTCGGAGGAGATGAGATTCTGAACTCAATCACCGACACGGCCGCATATTCACCTATAGACGCAAGCTATTTCTTCGGAGAAAAGGCGAAAGCTGTCTGCATCAATCCGATTCAGTACCCGGACGCGTCAATCATGGCACGCTGCGGAATGATGCACGATAATGGCGACCGCACCGAAGCTCTCCTCAAGATGTGGTCTCGCGTCAAGGGCGACAACGCCGGCTACTTCACCTACATCTGCATAGCCGTCGCAGTCATCGCAGTCATCATAGTCGTGATTCTCAACAGTCGCAAGAAAAAGGGCGGCAAGAAGCGCAGGAAATAGACGCGACTCAGACACAAATAGCATAATCCCCGGAACGTTCCATGAAAACAGAAGTTTCGGGGATTCTCTTATTACAATGCCGGCACGACCTATTCTCTGAGTTTCTTGCAGGCAATGTCCGCTCCGAAAGCCACAGTAAGAATCAGGAAAGCGATGAAGAGCCAATGCAGCCGATTTACGGCGGTATAGACCTGAAGTATCGCCAGGATGACAAGTATGCAGTTCTGAATCGTGTCGATGAATATGGAATAGCGGGACTTGCGTTGATCTATCTCATCCTGGGACATCTCCATATTCTTCTTCAGCTTACCAAGCCTCACCCGCAGTCCGCGCTTATTTTCACCCGAAAGGAAGATTTCACGCTCACTTGGGTAATTGAAGCAGTTCGGTATATACTGAAGGGAGAGTGTATGCCGGACATTCTGCAATGCGGAAGTGTCGTTTTTAATCTTCGAGTAAAACCCGACGTAACGCCCCGGATCATCCGCCTTTATGGCAGCAAGAGATGCCTCGCATCCGTCAAGGATCATCTCATTGTAGGCAAGAGCGACGCTTGGAATCATAAGGTATGGAGAAATGAATATGTTCTCAACCCTTTCCTTGTTCTGCTCAAAGCAGACTTTCATCAGATGACCGCGGCACAGCAGCATGAACGAGGCCTTTCGCTCGACCAAGGGCTTTATTGTGTCGAAAATCTCCGCGCTGTTCATCCTGTCGAAATCGAATATGCCGAGCAGAATGCCGCACAATGTCTTGTTCCACTTTGATTCAGCCGGGGATGCGGATGCAAGTGCCTTATAAAATTCGTCATAATCCGCAAAGACACCGTTCCCGTCATCGGCTCTCCGGACGCTTGAAAGTTCCATCTCGGTCGTCCCCGTGCGGCAGCATTCAAATTGCGGCGCCCCGATCAGACTTTCGCCGCAGTCAGCCACATAGTGTCCGATGAATTCAAAGATATTCATTGAACTTTCTCCGCCATCCACACTCACGCATAAGTCCGTGAATCTGTTATCCGGATAGGCAAAATAATTCTCCTGACGGCTTCCGAACAGTGTCACGAGCTTTATCAGCGACAGTTCATCAAAAGAAGTTCCTTCGGATGGCCTTACGGAAAGAGAGACTATATAGCGTCCGTCCTCATCTATGCCGCGGCCTCTGGAAGAACAGTTCAGGGAGAGATCCACCTCAACGGAATCAACCTTTGACAAGCGGTAGAACGTATGCCCCTCCGACGTAAAGCTGTAAAACTTAGGAAGTCCGAGTCTCACGCCCTTATATGACTTTATATGATAGGTGCGGAATGGCCTGTGACCACGCTCCTGATGGGCATAATCCATCAGGTCACACTCATACGACTCAAACACCGGACAGGTCTTCAGGTCTGATTCATCCTCCTCGCTGAATCGGCAGCCCCTCATCCGGTAGTGGGACAGGACGGAAACATCATCTATCAGGAACGACGGTGTCTCCAACAGAGAATCCAGCCTCACGACACGGTGCTTAGCCTCGTCAACCTCCGCCACCCTGTCGATATCCTTTCGGAAAGCATCGTAAAAAGGAGCGTCTGAAACTGACAGCCCCTGATAGAAGGCAGTGAGAAAAGCCTCCAGCTCTCCTTTGTCCAACATCTTTTCCGGTTCTTTCCCGGGATACGGCAGAACCATGAGGAACAGATTGTCAGCCCACCCGGAAGTATCATCAAGAGGAGGCTGACGGTAGTCTATCGGGACTCTCATCGCCCCAAGTGAACTGAAAAATCTCAGCCTTGAAATCGGGTCAAAGTACTCTTTCTTAACCTTGAAAGGATTCTCCGTCTCTAAATAGATATTGCGAAGCGTCTTTCCTGTAAGCTCCTCCAGCCGAGAAACAGAGAGTCCTAGTCCTTCCGTAAGCAGTTTCCTGCCGTGCCCCGCCCTTCTGAAATCAGAATCCACGGCAATATATATGACCTCCAGGTCAAAGGTCGAAGAGTCATCGAAGACATAGAAATCAGACAGAAGCCCGCCGACAACCTTTCCGTCGTCGGTCAGTATGCAGGCGACGGTTCCGGGCAGCGAATCTGAAGACGAAATCCTCCTCTGTATGTTTTCATACGGCTCGCGTTCATCAATGTCCGGGAACGCCTCCGTATAAATACGACGAAAGTCCTCAATAAGACCTCCGTCGTTGTCTGCGTACGAAACAAAGGTTAGGTCCATAGTCTTATTTTGTTCCGAAGATTCGGTCACCGGCATCGCCCAGTCCCGGCACAATGTAGGCGTTCTCGTTCAGGTGGTCGTCAACGGCGGCGACATAGATGTCAACGTCCGGGTGAGCCTCCTGCACTTTCTTGATTCCCTCCGGAGCGGCGACAAGGCACATAAGACGGATGTTCGCGCAGCCGTGCTTCTTCAGGAGCGTGAGCGCGTCGATTGAGCTTCCGCCCGTCGCAAGCATAGGGTCCGTCACGATGACGAGCCTCTGCTGGATGTCCTCGGGAAGCTTGCAGAAATACTCCACAGGCTCGTGGGTCTCCTCGTCACGGTACAGTCCGATGTGCCCGACCTTCGCCACAGGAATAAGGGTCAGCATGCCCTCAAGCATGCCCATTCCGGCACGGAGGATAGGAACGATGGCAAGCTTTCGGCCTGAAACCTTCGGCGCCATCATCTTGCAGATAGGCGTCTCAATCTCCTTGTAGTCAAGCGGAAGGTCGCGGGTGACCTCATAACCCATGAAAAGTGAAATTTCCGTCAGAAGCTGTCTGAAATCCTTTGAACCTGTGTTCTTGTCACGCATGATGCTCAGTTTGTGCTGAATCATCGGGTGGTCGATAATGTGGACTGTACTCATTATAATATGTTTAAGATTTGGATTCATCCGAGGCCGATATGATTTGCTCAAAAAATGTTCGGCATCTTCAGTTCTGAGGCGCAAAGTTAGCATAATTTTTCCTATTTTTGCGAACGGAATGGGTAGAGAACCGATTTTTTCGGAAATATCCGCACATAACAGGCAAAGTCTTTAAGGTAACATATAAATGGTCAAGGTATTCTGCAGGAACACCGGCACATTCAGGGAATTTCCGGAAGGGACGACCCTGCTTGACGCGGTCAGCGAGTTCAATTTCGACAAGCCCTACCCCATCGTCGCGGCAAAGGTCAACAATGTCGTCCAGGGGCTGAGGTTCAGGCTCTACAACAACAAGGACGTCGAATTTCTCGACTACCGCGCCTACAGCGGCCGCAGCGCCTACTGCCGCTCGCTCTGTTTCCTGTTGAGCAAGGCGGCAGGGGATGTTTTCCCCGGATGCAGGATTTATATGCGCCGCCCCATTTCAAAGGGATATTTCTGCTCGCTCATAAAGCCCGACGGGTTCGGACTCGACGGGAACGATGTGGCAAAAATCTGCGAGAGAATGCGCGAAATCGTGGCAGAGAATCTTCCGTTCTACAGGCAAGAAGTGCAGGCCGATGAGGCAAGGGCGACATTCGCTGCAGATGGACGGGCGGACGTGGCCAAACTGATAGACACTACGCGGCCTGTCTATGTTGACTACTACACACTCGGAAACAGCATCGACTATTTCTATGACACACTTGTCCCGGCATCGGGCTATCTTGATGTCTGGGAACTCGAGAAATACCGCAGCGGTATGCTCCTGCGCGTGCCAGACCGCCACCACCCGGAGCAGCTCGCGCCGTTCTTCGAGCAGCCGAAGACATTTGACGTGTTCTCGGAAAGCATCCACTGGAATGCGCTCATGAAGCTGGACAGCGTGGGTGACGTGAACATCGCCTGCCAGAAGGGCAAGGCAAGCGAGCTGATTCAGGTAGCCGAGGCGCTTCAGGAAAAGAAGATAGTGCAGATTGCCGAGGAAATCGACAGGCGCTTCCACGCCGCGTCTCCGGTAAGGCTCGTGCTCATCACGGGCCCCACAAGCAGCGGGAAGACCACATTCTGCAAGCGGCTCAGCGTCCAGCTCAAGGCCTGCGGCCTGCACCCGATTTCCTTCTCCACCGACGACTATTTCGTGAACCGTCTCGACACCCCGAAGCTGCCCGACGGCAACTACGACTTCGACAATTTCGACACCGTCGATCATGTCGCCCTTCAGGAGGACATACTCCGGCTCCTCGCCGGAGAGACCGTACAGGTGCCGGAATACAACTTCGTGACAGGAATCAGAGAGTACAACGGCAAGACCCTGAAACTCGAATCCGACACGGTGCTCCTGGTCGAAGGAATCCACGCCCTGAACCCGCGCCTGACCGACAAGGTTCCGGACGCCAGCAAGTTCAGCATCTTCATCAATACCATCACGAGCATCTCCATCGACGACCACAACTGCATCCCGACCAGCGACAACCGCCTCCTCCGCCGCATCGTCCGCGACTACAACAAGGGCGCGTTCAGCCCCGAGGAGACCATCAGCAACTGGCCCAACGTGCGCCGCGCCGAGGTCAAGTGGATTTATCCGTTTCAGGAGAACGCCGACGTGCTATTCAACTCCGCCTACCTCGTGGAGTTCGCCGTCCTTCGTCCCCACGCGGAACAGATTCTCCGGACAATTCCGAAGAACTGCCCGGAGTACAGCGAGGCACATCGCCTGCTGAAGTTCCTCTACTACTTCTTCCCCGTATCCGACAAGGATGTCCCTGCCACTTCATTGCTCCGAGGCTTCATCGGCGGCAGCTCGCTGTGAGAAATTCTGACATGACGGCAGAAATAACCGCCGGAAATGTCATGAACTATGCGCTACAATAGCGGTGTCATATAGAGCGGAAGATAAACGACACCGTCTTCCTGTTTTAAATCCTTCGAATGAAGGACATACGGCGTCGATAGAAAATTTCCATACTTATCGATGCACTTTTTCAAAGAAGATAATGTATAGCGCTGCCCGCTTTTCACCTCCACCGGAGAAATGTTATGACGGGCTGTTATCATTTCCTTTTGTATAAGAAAATCTATTTCCATCCTGCTCTTGGCATCCGCATCACTGCAACTATAGAAGTACAGTTTATGACCGCTGCTTTTCAGCATTTGTGCTACAATATTCTCGACAAGCATGCCTTCATTGATTTCTAGTTTGTCGAACATCAGCTTCTGATAGATTTCCTGTGACATGAGCCCCCGCGCATTGAACGTATGGCTGAGAAGCAGTCCGGTATCTGCCATATAGCACTTCAAAGTCGTCCTTTCCTCGTTTAGTCGCAATCCCATGCTCGGTTCTGTAGTGTTGTAGCAGCAGTTGATAATTCTTGCGTCATCAAGCCAGAAAAAAGCATCCTCATATTCACGCATTCTCGCGCCATCACTAAGTGATGACAAGCGAAACTTCTTCTCGTGTCTTGAAAGCTGGGCAGGAATCTCGTCAAATATGGCCGTCACCTTCGTCTCATAATTGTCAGCGTACTTTCTGATATCATTCCTGTAAAGTTTCAATATCTGCCTCTTTACTGCATCAACCTTATTGAAGTCCAGAGACTCCATGTATGCATTCACAGCCTGCGGCATACCTCCGACAATCAGATATTTCCGGAAATATTCCATCGCACGCCGATGAAATTCGCACATAGGTTTCATCTCACTGAACTGCCTCCGGATGTAAGGCATCAGCATATCATCACCCATCGCCCACAGAAACTCCTCAAAATCCAGAGGATACATATCTATCGAGTCTTCCTCGGAAGGAATCAGAATCCCCTTGACATTTTTCTTTATGGATATGAGAGAACCTGTCTCGATGTAATCGAAACGTCCGTCGGCAACAAGTGCCTTGATGGCCTCTCTGGCTCTTGGACAAGCCTGTACCTCATCAAAAATAATCAGTGACTTTCTTACCGGTAGTCTTTTCCGATAATGAAGCTGTATGTTTTCAAGCAGCGTGTCAATATCTTCAAGATACAAATCAAACCAAGACTTCACTATGGGAGAAGCCTTTGAGAAGTCTATGAGAATATAGGATTCATACTCGTTCCTTGCAAACAACTCCGCAATATAGCTTTTCCCGATTCGCCTTGCTCCTTCTATCAACAGAGCCGTTGAACCATTTCTCTCCCGTTTCCAATCCAGCAGTTGCCCATATACTTTACGCCTTAACATATTTCACCTTTTTGAGATTATCATACGGGCAAATTTACACCTTTTTGAGATTATTGCAAAAATTTTGGTACATTGAGAAAAGTTCGGAGACGATGTCGGGTTCTGAAGCATCCTCCGGAAATCCATAAGCCTTCAGAACGACAAAGTCATTGTCACGATGAGCCTTGCGAAGTTCCGGCGGCATTGTAAGTTCATCATACAAATCAGCCAAGCTACATTCCGGATAGAGAGCTCTGGCATCAAGGACGGCCTGTGCTGTGCGACTGATGCCTTCCTTTTGAATCTCGCTCGCATCCGGCCACGGGAAATTGTTATAGACTATGTCCTTTGAGTAGCGGTAGTCGCTCTTGAGCCTTCCGCATACTGCGCGCATCCACGCCATATGAACCGACGATTCGAGAACACCGAAATGGAACAATGTGGCGGACGGAATAATAAGGACGAGATTGCTGCTTAAATCGTCAGGAGAAAGCATCCCCATAGGAATGTACCTTCGTTTTTCCGACGAGACACTCGGAATCACAATGTAATTCGAATCAGGCATATTCTCTACCTGAAAATGGGTCGGACTGTCAGCAAGTTTCAAAGTACTTGCTCTTGTGCTTGCCAGCCTGAAGTCTCTGACAGCCTGAACTCGCTTCATGCACTCCGGCATTGACCTCAGCACATTGGGCGAGCATGCCCCAAGCCAAAGGCAGTAACGAGGCTTGCGGTTAATAAATTCATACGAGCCATAGAACGGTCTGAACCATCGAGATGACGTCGGCTCTTTTTTGACGAACGCCAACATTTCCTCTTCCGAAAAAAGATAGAAACCGCCATCTATCGGCTGGTTTCCTATTCCAATTTCCGGTACGTCACACAATGGCTTCGTCCGGCTTTCGATGAAGACATCCTCGGCATCGAGCAGGTAGGCATTGATGTGGGCAGCCTTGCGGCGTGTACCGGTCTCATCGACGATAAAATATTCTGAACTGCCACAAGTTGTACTGAACCCGACAATGACACAATGCACATGAGCCTTCTGGCTTGCCTCGCTGTCCCACCGGAAGGTCCGATAAGCAAAATCTATGTGCACCCCGCTCTCCCCAAGAGGTTTCCAAAGCGCAGCGACGGCCTCGCCCTGACAGACTGAATTTGTCGATACCAAAGCTGCCCTGACGCTCTTTCCCTTTGTTCCGGAGCTTGCTTCAAAGCCCTCCACTCCGGCTGAAAGCATATAGTCCGCAGCCTTCTTGTACCACCCGCTCACATAGTCCAGATTGCCGAGATTCTTCCATTTTTCTCCGAACACCGCCGCCAAGTCATCCTTCTGTTCCTTGCACATTATCCTTGCTCCGACAAACGGAGGGTTGCCCATTATGAAGTCCACCTCCGTCGCGGGAACGACAGTGTTCCAATCCAACCGCAATGCATTTCCCTCATGGATATTCGTATAGGTTCTCAAAGGCAAAGGTTCAAGGTTGAATCCGACAATCTCATCTGTCTCACGCATCATCTGGAGTTCAGCTATCCACAGCGCTGTCTGAGCCACAGAACAGGCAAAGTCATTAATTTCAATTCCATAGAACTGCTCTATAGAAACTTGGATAGGGTTCATAAATTCCCCCATCACACGATTGTCCCCATAAAGAATGCGCAAGGCCGCATTCTCCAACCGTCGTAGAGACGTATATGACTCCGTAAGGAAATTACCGGAACCGCACGCCGGATCAAAGAATTTCAGACCGGCAAGCTCATGCTGAAATGCCACAGCCTTCTCCTTTCTTATTTTTAGGACAGGTGTTGCATTTATATCTGACAATTCCGACCTCAATCCATCCAAGAAAAGCGGGTCTATAACCTTATGTATGTTCTCAATCGACGTGTAGTGCATTCCCCCTGCACGACGAGTCTCCGGATTCAGCGTTGATTCAAACACGGCACCGAAAATAGTCGGACTTATGAGCGACCAGTCAAAATCGTCTGACGCACGCTGAAGAACGAGCTCACGGATTTCTTCATTGAAACGAGGAATTTCTATATCACCGGCGAACATCCCGCCATTGACATACGGAAATGCCGCTAATGCCTCATCCATATAAGGGTCACGTTCTTCCGGTCTTGTGTCCAGAACATGAAACAAGTCCTTCAGCGCACGCCGAAAATCATCCGCTTCGAACTGCGCCATATAGTCATGGAACATATTCTTGCCCCCGAATATTCCGGCATCCTCGGCATAAAGACAAAACACCAGCCTCACGCACAGTTTGTTCAGAGACTTCTGGGACTCAAGGCTGCCAGGATTGATATATTGCTTCAGAATTTTATCGTAGAGCAAGCCGACAATCTCCCCGGCCCTGACACTGACCTCAATCTCTTTTTTCAGATGAATGTCCGTAGTGTCAACCAAAAAGTTCAGGCGATGCCATTCCTTCTCTAAATCAGCAAGTTGAACAACTTGTGGAGCCTCATTAGGATGTTCCATGTCATGAACCTCAAATGTCGCGAAATTGCAGACAACAATCCAATTCGGCATCTGAGATTTCGGCAGTCCGGCAGAGTAACGACGAGCCTGCTGATATGGTGTCAGATACGAGCCATCGGACTGGCGTGCACTTACATCCAACTTCACGTGAGCCCCTTTCTGTTCAATAAGGACTTTTGTCGCTGAGATATACCCATCAATAAAGTCAGCCCCTTTTTCCTTCGTAATTGTCTTGACAGGCTTCTCAAATTCAATATAGCCCACAGGATTATCAACTCCCAGAACATCATGGAGAAGCGCAATCCAGAAGCGTTGGGTTTCCCCTTTCTCGTATCCCTTCCCAGTCCAGTCCTTCACGAATTGCCTAACCGCCTGCTTTTTTATTATATTTGAAATCATGATTTGCCCCTTATCAAATTATAATTGTTTAGGATAGACAAATTTAAGAAATTGGAATGAGTTACACAAAAAGAGACCCGACTGCTTTCACAATCGGGTCTCTCGAAGCGTGGCGACGACCTACCTTGCATTTCGACCCCTCCCGTCCCCTCGAAGGGGAAGTCGTGCTACGTGCGCACCATCGCACAAGGCCTGCGCTTCGCTGTTCTCCGCACGGCGCTCATGCGCCTGCTTAAAATCCCCCTCCCGTCCCCCTTTTGCGGGGGATGTCGTGCTACGTGCGCGCTATCGCACAAGGCCTTCGCTTCGCTGTTCTCCGCACGGCGCTCATGCGTATGACGATGTCGCTGAGTAAAAAAAAGGACCCCGACTGATTTTCATCAATCGGGGTCCTCAAAGCGTGGCGACGACCTACTCTC
>DJPQ01000096.1:0-147 GCA_002439805.1 Bacteroidales bacterium UBA6408 | reverse complement strand
TCCGCCTTGCATACATCCCAAAAGCTTGGAAGAAGTGCTGAGCATTTGAGGTAAATACCATTCTCGTAAAGGTTTCGGGCAATTAGTACGGGTCGGCTTTGACATCGCTGTCTTTACACCTCCCGCCTATCGACGTGGTAGTCTCCC
>DJPQ01000015.1:12491-48460 GCA_002439805.1 Bacteroidales bacterium UBA6408 | reverse complement strand
TTGTACTTATCGACAAGCAGGTCGCGCGTCACGGCATTTATCTGCGGGTCGTCACTGTCGCGCAGACGCGCGAGAATCTGATTCTGACGGAAGCCGTCATCATAGAACTTCGTATATTGCTCCAGAATACGGGCATACATCGTGTTGTGAAAGACCATCCCATTGTCGTCCAAGGTGTTGAGTATGAAATCGGCGACCGTAGGAACCTCGTCCGTACGGAATGGGGAATCCTTGTCGAACTTCAGTTCATTGTCTCCGTACTCCAGCAGGAAGCACAGGAGTTCACGCTCGCCGGAAGCGGTGAACGGTTCCTCCTCATGAATCCCTACAGACTCTGCGGCCACAGCAGGCTGTTCCTGCGCCTGAAGGTCATCGGCAGACTCCCGCTCCGGAGCATCCGTATGTTCAGCCGAGACCGCCTCCCTTTCCGCCTCCCTTTCCGCCTCCCTTTCCTGCTGCTTCTTCTCCGCCACAAGCATGGCCTCGCGAGACTGTCTCACCCTGTCGTAGAGCATCCCCTCCTCCGTGCCGAACTTGGCCGAGCAGGTCTGGACATACATCGCCCGAACAATCTGATCCGGAATCAGGGCAATCGTGTCCGCCACCTCGTTAATCAGAGAAGCCCTTTTCAGAGGGTCGTTTCCGGCCTCGCCGAGGAGCATATCCGTCATGAAGCCGATGAAGTCCTGCTCATGTGCGGAGATGTAGTCCTGCACCTCAGCCAGCGTGTGCGAACAGGCGAAAGAGTCGGGATCCTCGCCGTCGGGAAGCAGCACCACGCGCACGTTCAGCCCGCCCCGGAGCACCAACCCGATTCCGCGCAGGGCCGCATGGATTCCGGCGCTGTCCCCGTCGTAGATGATGGTCACGTCGTCCGCAAACCTCTTTATCAGAGCCACCTGCCCCGTCGTGAGCGAGGTTCCGCTCGACGCCACAACATTCAGTATGCCAAGCTGGTGCATCGAAAGCACGTCAAGATAACCCTCCACGAGTATGCACTTGCGCTGCCGGGCAATCTCGTTCTTCGCGAAATAGATTCCGTAAAGCGAACGGTTTTTTACATATATCTCCGTCTCCGGCGAATTGACGTACTTGGCGACGCTCTTGTCCGTCTTGAGGGTGCGACCGCCGAAGGCGATGACCTGCCCCGTGACGGAATGTATCGGGAACATGACACGGTCGAAGAACCTGTCAACTAGAGAGCCGTCGTCGCGGCGTATGCTCAGCCCCGTCTCGACAAGATAGTCCTCCTTATATCCGGCGTCCCTCGCCGCACGGCTCAGCTCGTCGCGTGACTGCGGCGCCCAGCCGAGCCCGTATTTCTCTATGGTGGAGTCGTCGAGTTTGCGCTTTCCGTGGAAATACTGATAGGCAATCGCCTGTCCCATAGGGGTATGGAGCGACTTCTGAAAGAACTCGGCGGCAAACTTCGAGACTATGTAGAGACTGTCCTTGTGCTGTTTCCGGGCAAGGTCCTCGGCGGTCTCCTCCTCTTCGTTCACCTCTATGTGGTACTTCTTGCCGAGATAGCGGATGGCCTCCGGAAAGGTCATGCTCTCATGCTCCATCACGAAATCCACTGCCGAGCCTGCCTTTCCGCAGCCGAAGCACTTGTAGATGCCCTTTGCCGGAGAAACATAGAACGACGGGGTCTTCTCGTTGTGGAACGGGCAGCACGCAATCCAGTTTGCCCCACGACGCTTCAGATCGACGAAATCGCCGACCACATCAACAATCTGGGCAACGTCCAGGATGCGCTCTACCGTGTCGCGTGGAATCATAGTCCGTCGGCTTGGGAAATTTCCTATTCCTTGCGGGACTTTTCCTCTCCCTTGCCGCCGTCCTCGACGGTCTTCACCTGAGCGTCCTGCTCCTCCGTCTTGTTGTCGTCCGCGAATTTCTTCTGTATGCGGAAAATCTTAATCGAAGAGAACAGTTCGGAAAGTCCCGAAACTATGAGCGCGATTCCGACTATGAGGCCGACCACATTGGTGAATAGCTGCGACGCGAACATCAGCAGACCGCCTCCGATAGCCTCGACAAAGGGCAGGATGAAGAACCAGAATCCGAAGCGGGACACTCTCTCGGCGCTCAGCAGTGCTATAATCTGATAGATTCCGGAAAGAAGAAGGACAAGTCCGATGAGCTTGACCGCAATGTTGGAGATAAAGGTCGCAAAGACGAACACCAGCACAGCGACGACAATCTCTATGATTGAGTTGGAGAGCCAGAGAGAGAAGGACTTTTCCGCCTTGTGCAAGAATGCATAGACCAGCATTCCGCAGCCATAGACAAAGAGAACGGCAGCGAAAATCTTCACTAAAAGAGGAATCACGTCGCCGGGATATGCGACGGCGAGAACGCCGAGTCCCAGAGAAGCGGCGGCTCTTACGGCCCCGCTCCATGGTGTCTTGAAACCGAATGTTATCATGTCCTTATATTTTTAATTCACAAAATTACTAAAAACAAATCTTAATTCGCGACCTCGCAGAGGAACTTCAGCCGCACAAGACGGATCTCATTCTCCTCATAGTCCGCCCCGAGTTCGGCAATGGCATCCTCGACGGAATCGGACTCCGCCTCGTCGCGGAAATACTCGTAAATCTCCTCCACCACATCGTCGTCGATGACCTGCTGCACATAGTAGTTCAGATTCAGTTTGAGGCCGGACTGCACAATCATCTCTATTTCTGTCAGCAGTTCCTCGAACTCAAGACCGAGGGCCTCGGCTATGTCCTCAAGCGCGAGACGGCGGTCGATGTTCTGGATAATCGTGATTCTGTTGTCCGAATTATGTCTGACGGTCTTCATCACCGAAAAATCATACGGCCGCTCTATCTCATTTTCCTCCACATATCTGGCAATCAGCTCAACGAATTCCTTACCATACTTCTTCGCCTTTCCATCGCCCACACCCTGACAGCGCTGGAGTTCATCGAGGGTGACGGGATACATGATTGACATATCGTCGAGAGCCGCATCGCTGAAAATCACCCACGGCTGGAGCTTCAGACGACGGCTCAGGCTCTTCCGCAGGTCCTTCAGCATGGCAAGCAGCCTTTCGTCACCGCCTCCGCCGCCTGCCCTGGCAGCAGACGGCATACCGTCGTCATCGTCATCCTCCCCCTCGGCGAAGACCCTGTCCTCAGTGAGCATCAGAGGGGTCGGGGATTCGGCGAATTTCCTGCCCTCGGGGGTCACGCTGATGAGCCCGTAGGCCTCGATGTCCTTTTCAAGAAGATGCAGGACAAGCCCCTGATGGATGACGGCGCACCAGAAACGGAAGCTGTGGTCGCGCCCGGCCCCGAAAAATTCAAGACTGTCATGCCGGTAGGACTTTATCAGAGAGTTGCTCTCCCCCGCGAGTATGTTGGCGAGGTGCTCCGTCTTGAATCGTTCAGGAAGGGCCTCCACGAGGTCTATGACCATGCACATCTGATCCGAGCCCTCGAACCTTTTCTTCGGATGGAGACAGTTGTCGCACGCTCCGCAGTTGTCAGGAAGATAGTCCTCCCCGAAGTAGTTGAGCAGCAGCTTCCTGCGGCACTGGTTGGACTCGGCGTAGGCCACGGTCTCCATCAGCAGCTGCCGTCCGATTTCCTGCTCGGCTATCGGCTTGCCCTGCATGAACTTCTCCAGTTTCTGGATGTCCTTGTAACTGTAGTAGGTGATGCACTGTCCCTCCTGTCCGTCGCGTCCGGCACGTCCGGTCTCCTGATAGTAGCCTTCAAGGCTCTTGGGGATGTCGTAGTGTATCACGAAGCGCACGTCCGGCTTGTCTATGCCCATGCCGAAGGCGATTGTCGCCACGATGACGTTCACCTCCTCCATGAGGAACGCGTCCTGATTCTCCGCCCGCGTCTTTGCGTCAAGCCCGGCATGGTACGGACGGGCCTTTATCCCGTTGACGTTCAGCAGTTCGGCTATTTCCTCGACCTTCTTGCGGCTGAGACAGTAGATGATTCCGGATTTCCCCGGATTCTGCCTTATATATTTTATTATGTCCCGCTTCGGATCGACCTTTTCCCTTATCTCGTAGTAGAGGTTCGGACGGTTGAACGAGGACTTGAAGACCTTGGCGTCCTGAATCCCGAGGTTCTTGACTATGTCGCTCTGTACTTTAGGCGTGGCCGTCGCGGTGAGGGCGATTATAGGAGCCCGCCCGATCTCATCGACTATGGAGCGGATGCGCCGGTACTCCGGACGGAAGTCGTGTCCCCATTCGGAGATGCAGTGCGCCTCATCGACGGCATAGAATGAAATGCGTATCTCCTTGAGTAGGGCTATGTTCTCGGCCTTCGTCAAAGACTCCGGGGCTACATAGAGAAGCTTTGTCCTGCCCGAAAGGAGGTCGGAGCGGACTTCCGCAATCTGAGCCTTGCCGAGCGAGGAGTTAAGGAAATGCGCCACGCCCTCGTCTCCGGAGACGAAGCCGCGTATGACATCGACCTGATTCTTCATCAGTGCAATCAGCGGGGATATGACTATCGCCGTGCCCTCCATCAGCAGGGCAGGAAGCTGGTAGCACATGCTCTTCCCGCCGCCGGTGGGCATGAGAACGAACGCGTCGTTTCCCTCCACAAGGTGACGGATTATCTCCTCCTGCCCCGGCTTGAACGATGTGTAGCCGAAGAATACCCGCAGTTTCTCGAACAGTTTTTCTGTATTTACCATACTCGTTGAGAGAATTTTATTAAAGGTAGGCATATTTTTGCGTATGGCAAAATAAAATGAGATTTTATTTGAGAAAGTTTGAGTATCTTTGCGGTTGCTTCGGTTCTTCCGGGAAAAGACGGAATGTCCGGACGTACATGACAGAGAAAACATATTAAATAAATACGCATTATGAAAGCATCAAGAATTTTTGCGGCTGTTCTCGTGGCCGCGCTTGCACTTTCCTGCAAGTCAAACACAAACGTGAAGGTGGACGTTGAACTGCCTACGCATTCCGACGTCGATTCAGTAAGCTACCTGCTCGGAATCAACTTCGGTTCGTTCCTCAAGGGCAACGGTCTCTGCGACAATCTTTCCGAACTCAACATGTCGGAGATGAAGAAAGGCATGAACGATTTCCTCAAGGCTGAGGGCAATTACTATGACCCTGAATTCGGCAAGCAGTTCAAGATTAACCCTGAGGATATGGGACGAATCATCAACGGCTACCTCTCAAAGAAGAGCGAATACACGGCTGCCGTCAATAAGGCAAAGGGAGAGAAGTTCCTTGAGGAGAACCTCAAGAACGGAGTCGATACGACTGCCAGCGGACTCCAATACACCATCGTCGAGGAAGGCGCGGAGTACAAGGTGCAGCCTAACGACACCGTCTGGGTATTCTACAGCGGCAAGACCATCGACGGCAAGGAGTTCGACGGCAACATGGACAAAGAGGAGCCTACGCAGTTCATCGCGAACCGCGTAATCAAGGGCTGGACCGAGGGTCTCGGACTTCTCGGCGAAGGCGGAAAGGCGACTTTCTACATTCCTTCAGACCTCGCGTACGGAGAGAGGGGCAGCCGCGGAATCGAGCCTAACTCAGTGCTCGTCTTCGAGGTTGAGGTTCATAAGGTAGGCCAGTACAAACCTGAGGAAACAGAAGATGTCAAGACTGCGGACAAGGCTGAAAAAAAGACGAGGAAATAGTCTATGGCACTCGAACTTGAAGGAAAGATAATCACGAAACTGCCGGTGCAGAGCGGGACCTCGGCAAGGGGTCCGTGGTCAAAGCAGGAGTTCGTGATTGAGTATCAGGAGGGCAATTACCCTACTCAGGTGTGCATGAACGTCTGGGGCGAGGACAAGGTGAAGGATCTGGAGCAGTTCCAGGCCGGCGAGACGGTCAAGGTCTCGTTCAACCTTTCGAGCCGCGAGTACAACGGACGCTGGTATTCCGACATCCGCGCCTGGAGAATAGAGCACGCGGGAGCAGCTCCTCAGGGTCAGGGTCAGGCTCCGGCCTACGGAGCTCCGGGTTATGCGTCTCCGACCGGCGCGGGAGCTCCGCAGCAGCCTGCGGCTCCGGCCGCGACGGCAACGGACTTTAATTCCGGAAGCGGGGACGATGCAGACGATTTACCGTTTTAGGAATGAACTGAACTAAGCTAAAAAATTGCGGCTGAAGAAATTTCAGCCGCAATTTTTATTTAGAAACCTTCAAAAAATAACCTGCATCATCTTTCTCATTCGTATTTCACACGCCACTTTTCTGTGTTCGGCATAATCAAAGTGAACTTTGCTTCTGCTCTCACTTATCGAAAAGGTTCTTTTCGGTCTATATTTATTTTCTCATCAGTCGTGTACATCCAGTACACTCCCTCTTCCAAAAGAAATCTATCCTCGAAAATAATTGATAAATCTGAAGCAGTTTATTCTTTTCGTGTTTCTTATTCACCAATTTGCCAATAACCTCCAGCTCCGAACAGATAGTCAGTCAGTTCGGACATCAGGCCGAGGCGGCGGATGAGGTCGAGGACGGTGACGCGGTCGCGCATATAGGTGATGTGCAGGAAGGCGGTTCTGAGCCCGGCGCGGGAAACGGCTATCATCTCCGGCTCATACGGCGCGTGAACTGTCTTGAGAAGGTTGCGGAGTTCGGAGACGGACATAAGTTCCTCCTCAAGCCTCCGCTTCAGCCGCGGCCAGTTGTCGCGGACACGGGTCAGCTGTTCATGAAGCTGCTCCTTTTCCGGATACTTCGCGCGGCACTCTTTGACGGCGGCCTCGGTCTGGTCGGACGGGAGGTCGGCGAAGGCGCGGCGGGCCTCCGCTTCCATCTCCGGCCACGACGGCCATGCGGAAACGCAGGCATCCACATCAGTCGCCGAGAGGTCGCGGCCCATGAGGAACTCATAGCAGGCTGCGGATACAAGCGATCCTATGCCTACCTCGAAACCGTGAGGCACCGGCCTGCCGGCCGTGAGGAAAGACTTGCCGCTCTCGAAGCCGGGAACGGTTTCAGTGCCGGTGTAGCGGAGGTCAATCATCTCCCAATAGTGCCCGAAAATGTGCTCGGTTCCGGAAGACGGACGGCTGCTCTGGTAGGCCTGCATCGCGAATCCGCTGAGTATCAGCCCCTCCGCAAGCTTCTCTATGGCAGGAATCTCGCCGGCATAAACGGCCTCCGGATGAGCGAGCGATTCCCTCAGCCCGTCATGCACGAGAGAATATGAAAATTCGTCTATGCGCTCGCAGCCCATAGCGTCCGCGGCAATCCAGTCCGCCCCCGCAGGAATCTTGGCCAGCAGGTCGGCATAGCCGGAGACGGCGAGATACTTCGGAGCCCTGGCCGCGACAGCCGGTTCGACTATTATTCCGTAAGGGGCGCGGCAGTCGAAGGTGCGCTTGAAGCCGTCCTTGATTATCGACGCGCCGCAGGCCGAAAAGCCGTCCATTGAGACGGTGGTTGCAACTATCATATACCTCCGCCCCAGATGCTCCGAGACGAGTTTAGTCAGATCGTTGACCACTCCGGCTCCTACCGCCACGGGGACGGCATCGACAGACCCGAGATAACCTTCAAGTTCCTCGACGAACGACCATTCGGCGTAAAAGTTCTTTGAATGAAATACGAAAGGCTCGGCCATGGCGATGCCTGCCGCCTTCATGTATCCATAGACATCGCCTGCGGCGATCTCCCATGTGGTCTCGTCGGCGACAATCACCGCCTTCTTCCCCGGAAACAGGTGCAGGAACATCTCCGGTGCACGTGCCGTAGCTCCGTCACCGATAATGAGAGCCTTTGTGTCCGTAGTTCTCTTCAGTGCGTTTTCTATGCTTCTTAAATTCTTCAAATCAGTCCAGTTTATGTATCGCCAGTCCGGACCTGAGCTTAGGTTCGAACCAGGTGGTCTTAGGCGGCATAACACTGCCGCTGTCGGCTATATCGACCAGCTCTTTCATCGACACCGGGTAGAGGGCGAAGGCCACGGCCATCTCACCGCTGTCAACCCTGCGCGCAAGTTCTCCGAGCCCGCGTATGCCTCCGACGAAATCTATTCTCTTGTCGCGGCGCAAATCCTTGATTCCAAGTATTTTGTCAAGAACCCGCTCCGAAAGCACCGTCACGTCCAGACGCTCTATAGGGTCATTCTCATCGACACGGCGCTGAAGATTCAGCCACCACCAGTATCCGTCAATGTACATCGCGAACTGGTGCCTGTGCTTAGGCGTGTAGTCGCGGTCTTCCAGCAGCGCACGCTGACGATCCGCCTCAGTGCCGAGCCCGTCGAGGGCGAAGTCCTTCTGCAGTGCAGACATGAACTCGGAGGTCGTCATTCCGTTAAGATCCTTAACGACGCGGTTGTAGTCCATAATCTTCAGATCGCTCTCCGGAAACGCCACCGCCATGAACCAGTTGTATTCCTCCTCGCCGGTGTGGCCGGGATTGTTCCCGCGTTTTTCCGCCCCCACACGCGCTGCCGCAGCCGTGCGATGGTGACCGTCAGCGACATAGAACGCGCTGATTCCGGAAAACTCGCCCGTGATTGCCTCTATGTCGGCATCGTCGTCAATCACCCAGAAACGGTGACCGAAGCCGTCGGAAGCCGTGAAGTCATATTCCGGAGTCCTGTAGGCGTATTTCTTCACAATAGAGTCTATCACCTCGTCATCCGGATAGGCGAAGAACACGGGCTCGATGTTGGCGTTCTGGATGCGCACGTGAATCATGCGGTCGTCCTCCTTTTCCTTGCGCGTCAGCTCGTGCTTCTTTATGCTGCCGTCGGCGTAGTCGTCGATGTGGGCGCAGAGCACTATGCCGTACTGCGTGCGGTCGCCCATGGTCTGGGCATAGACATAGTAGCATTCCTTGTCGTCCTGTCTGAGCCAGCCGTTCTTCTGCCACAGCCTGAAATTCTCCACAGCCTTGCCGTAGGCCTGCCCGGAATGCTCATCGACCATAGGCGTGAAGTCGATTTCCGGCCTGGTGATATGAAGCAGCGACTTCTCGCCGGCTTCAGCCAGCGCCTCTTCCGAGTTCATCACGTCGTATGGCCGTGCGGCCACTTCCTCGACTATATCACGCGGCGGACGAAGCGCCGCAAAAGGTTTTACTCTTACCATATCGTGCTATATTCACTGTCATCTCGATTATCCGACGTCACCTCATCCAATCTTTGTCATCGCGAACGAAGCGAGACATCTTCGCGCCTAACCGTTCAGTCTGTATTTCTCGCACCCCGTAGCGAAATATGCCACAATCTGGCGGGCTGCCGCAAGCCCCGCATTGACGTTCGCCTCCGCAGTCTCCGCCCCCATCTTCTTCGGAGTTGCAAAATAGCGTTTCCCGAGAGCCGCAGAAAATTCTTCCGCAGCAGATGGGGCTACATCCGCGACATATTTCAAGTCACCGCGCAACTTGAAAAGTTCAAGAAGCGAGTCCTCGTCAATCACCTCCCTGCGGGCGGTGTTCACAAGACATCCGCCATTGGGCATTCTTCCGACAAGCGATGCATCGATAGATGCAGTTGTCTGAGGCGTCGCAGGAATGTGAAGAGACACGAAGTCGCAGGAAGAATACATCTGCTCCAGTGACCGGGCCGCCTCAACGCCATCCGCAACCATCTTTTCCGCAGGGACAAACGGGTCGAAGGCAGTCACGGACATTCCGAGCGCCTTAGCCTTTAACGCGACCAGTCTTCCGACATTGCCGTAGGCCTGAAGCCCGAGCCTCTTCCCGAAAATTTCGGAACCCGTACCCGGAGTGAACTGGTTACGCGACATATATATCATGAGCGCAATCACAAGTTCCGCCACCGCATTGGCATTCTGCCCCGGGGTGTTCATCGCGACGACCCCGTGTGCCGTGCAGGCTCCAAGGTCAAGGTTGTCATACCCCGCTCCGGCCCTCACAACAATTTTCAGCCTGGGTGCGGCCTCAAGGACCTCATTCGTCACTTTGTCCGAACGCACAATCAGCGCGTCGGCATCGGCCACAGCCGCCACAAGAGCATCCTGTCCTTCGTATTTTTCAAGCAGGTACAGCTGATGCCCCTGCGCCTCAACTATTTCCCTTATTCCATCGACCGCCGCCTTCGCGAACGGTTTCTGCGTTGCAATCAAAATATTCATGGCAATTCCCGATTATAGACCAAACTTGCGCGTCCAAATTACACTGATAACCTCTGATTATTCATTTTCCTCAAACACAAAGTCCTCGAACTCCCGCATCGCGTCAACCAGTGCCTGTACCGACTCAACCGGGCATGCGTTGTAAATCGAAGCGCGGAAGCCGCCCACAGAGCGGTGTCCCTTTATACCGACCATACCGCGTTCCGTCGCGAAGTCGAGAAAATCATTCTCAAGGTGCTCGTACCCCGGAGCCATGACGAAGCATACATTCATATCTGACCTGTCCTTCGTCGCGGCCGTACCGACAAAGAGGGAGTTGCGGTCAATCTCTTCATATAGCAGCGCCGCCTTCCATTTATTGACCTTGTGGATTTCCTCGACACCACCCTGCGCCTTGAGCCACTTGAGAGTCTCCTTCATCACGAAAATCGGGAACACCGGAGGAGTGTTGTACATTGACTTCCCGTCGATTAGAGACTGGAAGTTCAGCATTGTAGGGATGTAGTGCGAGACCTTGCCGAGAGCGTCCCTGCGAACGATGGCGAAGGCTACCCCCGCCGTGCCGACATTCTTCTGAGCACCGCCATAAATCACGGCATATTTAGAGACGTCCACCGGACGGGACATGATGTCCGAGGACATATCCGCAATCAGAGGAACCGGACAGTCAATGTCGCAGGGAATCTCCGTTCCGTAAATCGTGTTGTTTGTGGTTATGTGGAAATAGTCCAGGTCGGACGGTATCTCATAGTCCTTGGGAATGCAGGAATATGCCCTGTCGGCCGATGATGCCACGACCACAGCCTCAGAGCCCTTTGAATCCGCGAATCCCTTCGCCTCTTTGAAGGCTTTTTTCGCCCAGACGCCGGTGTCAAGATAGCCGGCCTTCCGCTCGAGGAAATTCATCGCGGCATAGAGGAATCCCATGCTGGCCCCGCCGCCGAAAAACACGACCTCATGCGTGTCCGGAATGTTCAGCAGTTCCTTCCACAGCGAGCGGCATTCGTCCATCACCGCCTCCCAGGCCTTCGACCTGTGCGAAACTTCGATTACCGACATTCCTGTTCCGGAGAAATCCTTCAAAGCCTCAATCGCGGCCTCCACAGCCGGCTTCGGCAGGACGCACGGTCCCGCGTTGAAATTATGAACTGTTTTCATATCCATTTATGTTTCATACGGTTAGCCAAGACCACTCAAGTCTGCGGCATCGTATCGTTTTACAAATATAAACATTATATTTTTTTCACACAGCAATCGTCGATGTCCTCCACCCTCGAAAGGAAATCCTCCTCCGCAGAAAGACGAACGGCGACGGTCAGCGAACACCGTGTGTCGAATTTCCGGGCGCCGGCTTCCATCTTCATGTCTTTCAGGACTTTCATCACGGTGTTCATCGACATATACCCGAATTCCAGAACATAGTTCACGGTCGCGGTCTTTTCCACTACGGCAGCCTGCGACAGGGCATCGTCAGTGGAGGTCCTGTAGGCACGGATAAGCCCGGGGATTCCCAGCTTTATGCCTCCGAAATAGCGGACGACCACTACGAGCACGTCGCTGAGCCCCCGGGAGTCAATCTGTCCGAGAATCGGTCTTCCCGCCGAGCCCGAAGGTTCCCCGTCGTCATTCGCACGGAACACATCTGCCTTGTAACCAAGACGATAGGCGTAGCAATGGTGACGCGCATCATGATATTCCTTCTTCAAGGAAGAGACGATTTCCTTAATCTGGGCCTCGGTTTCAACGGGATAGGCGAACGCGAGGAAGCGGCTTCCGTTGTCCCGGAAAAGTCCCCGCGCCGGTCCGGCGATGCTGTTGAAAGTGTCCTTTATCCCGTCCATATATTCCTTTATCCGATGTTCCCGTCATTTTCGAAACATTCAAAAATAGGCATATTTTCGATGTTATCAAAATTACGGAGCGACAAAAGCGATTTTCGTCAGTTTTTGCAAAAATTTTGGGGTGCATAGTCTTTCATTTTGTATCTTTGGGGACGTTTTCGGGGAGCCGAGGTTTCCCGCATAATCATTTTTATCGTATGATATTGAGATACAGAGTTTCCCTGCCCGGGCTGAAGGGCTTTGCGAGAGTTTATGAACTCAAGGCGACAAATTCGCTCTACTCGTTCCACAAGAGGATGCACGCGGACATGGATTTCCCGATGGATCAGGTTGTGCTTTTCAAGGCGGTCAACCCGGACGGGAGCGCGATTGCCCGCTACAGCGTGCAGAACATGGGCAAGGGCACGATTGACGAGGTGACGCTCGGAGACTGCCACAAGAGGGGCGAGGACAGCTTTGTCTATTTCTACGACACGACCAACAAGAAGAGCGTGCTCGTGGATTTCGAGGGCGAGGTCGCGGCGCGTCCGGGCGTGGTCTATCCGGCTCTTGTTGAGTCAAAGGGGCCGAATCCGATTGAATTCGAGAACGGATATGTGGCCTACGAGGACCTTCCGGAAGACAAGAAACGGAACATCATCCGCAAGGAGGAGGGGAACTGGGACGATGAGGACGAGGATGATGACGATTTCGACGAGGATGAGGACGACGGTGAAGAGGTTGTCTATGACGAAACAGAAGGAAATGACGAATAAAAAGCGGATTGCGGCGTTGCTCGTCTTGCCGAAATCCTCACAACCGTGAGGTTGCTGCGGTATTTGGCTTCGCCGAGCGCCTTGCACCCCACCTTTTTCTTCGCCATTTCCATCCAGACGGCTTTATTGGAAGTATTTTTGAAAAAAGTTGAGATTATATTGGGGCCGACGGGAGTCGGGAAGACCGATTTCGCGGTCGAGAGGGCGCTGGAATGCGGTTCGCCGGTGATTTCGTGCGACTCCAGACAAATTTTCAGGGAAATGACCATAGGGACGGCTGTCCCGGATGCTTCACAGCTTGCCGCCGTGAAGCATTATTTTATCCACTCAAATTCAGTAACGGAGGACTATACCGCAGGGCGCTATGAGATTGAGGCCCGCAGCCTTGTGAACGAGCTGTTCGCACAGGGACATGAGACTCTAGTCATGTGCGGAGGCTCCGGATTCTACGTCGACGCCTTCGTGAACGGACTGGACGACTTTCCCCCGGCGGATCCGGCGCTGCGAAGCGAACTGTCGGCGCGGCTGCGGGAAGAGGGAGTCGGGGAACTTGCAAGGCGGCTCCGGGAGCTCGACCCGGAGAGCTGCGGGGTGATTGACCTCTCGAACGGGCAGAGGGTCGTGCGGGCGCTTGAGGTCTGCCTGATGACCGGGCGCAAGTTCTCTTCGTTCAAGACCTCGCCCAGCCGCAGACACGACTTCGAGATTGAGAAAATCGGTCTCGTGCGCCCGAAGGAGGAGCTGTATTCGCGCATCGATGCGCGAGTGCTCCGGATGATTGACTCCGGACTCGTCGAAGAGGCCCGCAGCCTGCTCCCGTTCCGCAACCGTCCCGCGCTTCAGACAGTAGGCTACAAGGAAATCTTCGCGTGGTTCGACTTTCTCGACGGAAAGGTCTCCACCGAAGGCTGGGGACCGACAAGTCCCGGCGACGGACCGGTCACCACTCTCGACCGCGCCGTGGAGCTGATTCAGCGCAACTCCCGCCGCTACGCCAAACGGCAGATGTCCTATTGGCGGCGGGATGACACAATAAAATGGGTGGGAAACATCTAAAAAGCGAGTTGCGTCGTTGCACGTCTTGCCAAAATCCTCACAACCATCAGGTTGCTGCGGTATTTGGCTTCACCGTGCGCCTTGCACTTCATCTTTTTATATGCTTCCCGCTCTCAGCAATAAAAAAGGGAATGACCTTCGAGCCATTCCCTTGAATCTTATACTTTGTCGGTAAAATTGTGCCTTACAACTCCCAGGCGAGGGCCGAGGCTCCGAGTATGGCGGCGTCGGACTCCTTGAGGGAAGAATATACAAGCTTCACCTTGTCCTTCCAGATGGAGAGGACATTGCCGTTCATAGCCTCAAGGATAGGCTCCGTGAGGAACTCCTTGCTGCGCGCGAGGCCGCCGAAGAGGACGATTGCCTCGGGGGCGCTGAACGCGATGAAGTCGGCGAACGCGTTGCCGAGCATATGACCGGTGTATCGGAACACGCGCAGAGCAAGCTCATCGCCTTCCTTGGCTGCATCATAGACATCCTTCGAGCTGATGTTGTCAGTGCCTCGGAGCAACGACGGTTCGTCAGTCATTTCAAGCCACTCGCGGGCCGTGCGCGCAACGCCTATCGCCGAGCAATATGCCTCAAGACAGCCGGTCCTTCCGCAGCCGCAGAGGCGCCCGTTGTTGCGGACAATCCGCACATGGCCGAGCTCGCCGGCAAACCCGTCGTGCCCATAGACAACCTCGCCGTTTATGACGATGCCGCTGCCCACTCCGGTACCGAGAGTGATCATGATGAAGTTCTTCATTCCGCGCGCCGCGCCGTAGGTCATCTCGCCCACGGCCGCCGCGTTCGCGTCGTTGGTAAGAGCCACCGGAATGCCGTCGAGACGCTCCGAAAGCATCTCAGCCACAGGAACGGCCTTGGACTTCGCCCAGATAACGTTAGGAGCCATCTCCACCATTCCGGTGTAGTAGTTCCCGTTAGGGGCACCGATTCCGATTCCGCGTATCTGCCCCTCGACATCGGCGTCCGAAACGACCTTGCGTATCGCGGCTGCCACCTCGTCAAGGTAAGGGTTCGCGTCCTCGTAGTTGTCGGAACGGATGACTGTCTGCGCGAGAACCTGTCCGCGTGCATCCACGACGCCAATCTTGGTCGTCTGTCCTCCGACGTCGATGCCGACGACATACTGTTTGTCAATTGACTTTGTCATATCTTCCATTGCTACAATATCTTAGTTTATTATTTCGTCGCCCCCTTAGGCCTGGAAAGGAACAATGCGAACAGAAGCATATAGGCGACACCCGCTATTATGACCCAATATCCGGTCATGATTGAACTTGCATCAGCAACAGCCCCCTGTATAAGCGGAAGGATACCGCCGCCGCAGACGAGCATCATGAACACTCCCGACGCGAGGGACGTATATTTTCCGAGTCCCTCTACGGCCAGATTGAATATCGAGCCCCACATCACTGAGGTGCAGAAGCCGCAGAGGATGAAGAACACGACATTGAGAGGAACGTCAGCGAGAGCGAATTTCAGCTCGGAAGTAACCGTCGGGAACTTGACGAGAGTTGCAGGAAGGAACATTCCGAGGAAGAGAAGCACAAGTGCGAGGCCCGTCACAAAAATCATCATCGCGCGGCTTGAAACCTTGCCTCCGATCGCTCCGCCAAGGAGACGTCCGCAAAGCATGAGAAGCCAGTAGATTCCGACGATTGTTCCTGCGACTGCGGCTGAAACGTGCTCCACTGTGCCCGGAAGCACATAGTCTGTAGTAAGATAGAGGTTAACAAAGTTCGGGATGCCGACCTCAACACCGACATAGATGAAGATCGCGATTATGCCGAATACGAAATGACGCTGCGAGAACAGATGAGCGAGAGACACTGTCATAGGCTCGTTCTCCTCGTCATAGGCAGCCTTGTGCTCCAGTTCCGGCTCAGGTATGGCGGAGAAGAAGATAATCAGGAATGCGAGGGCGAAGACTCCCATAGCGATGAAGAGCGCCGGATTCGCGTTTGAGATGGTCGCCTTGGAAGCGTCACCGATAAGGTAGCCTACAAGCACAGGAACGATGGTGGCACAAAGAGAATTCACGGAACCGCCGAGCTGGATGAGCTGGTTGCCTTTGTTTCCGCCGCCGCCGAGCGTGTTGAGCATAGGATTGACGACGGTGTTGAGCATACACATCGAGAAGCCGGAAATGAATGCACCGGTGAGATACACCCAAAAACTTCCCACGACACCGGAAAGCCAGGAAATCGTCACGCCGATAAAGCCCACGGCCACGGCCGCAAGCGCGGTGAACTTATAGCCCTTCTTTTTAAGAATCATCCCCGCCGGAAGGCCGAGGAAGGCATAAGCGATGAAATTCGCGGCATTACCAAGCTGCGACATAAAGTTTGAGGCCCCGAACTGTGCCTTCACGATGACACCCATCGGGTTCTGGAGACCTGTGACGAAAGAGATCATTCCGAAGAGGAAAAACATGATTGCAATCGCCAGCACATTACTGTTTTTTTTACTCATCTGATTATTAATTTTAATTATTTATAGAATATAAGCCGCTTGGCCAGAGGGGATGAAGAAAAGGATGGGGAACGCAGCAGACCGCCTTTTCTTCGCCCCGCTAAAGTGAAGCCATATTTTGTTCATTTATAATATTCTTGCCATCAGCCGTGTAGGCGAACTTCATCCTGTCCTCATAAGCCTGCTCCACCTTTCCGCGCACAATCTTCATCGTCGAGTTGACCATGTGGTTCTGCTCGGTGAAAGGCTCCGGAAGCACGCACACGGCAGTCGGAAGCCACCTTTCAGGGAAGAGCCCGGCAAACTCGCCGCCGGCGCGGTACTGATCGACCTCGGACTGAATCTTCTCAAGCTGCATTCTCTTTCCGGCCTCGGAATCTGCCTCGACCTCGGGATGCTCCTTCTTCATATACTCCTTGAGAGCCTCCTTGTTCGGCACCATGAGGAGAATCACGTAAGGGTCCTGATTGTCGTGGAGGACGACCTGGGAGATGTACTTCGAGTTCGCCACAAGAGCCTCCTCGATTCCCTCCGGAGAGTATTTCTCGCCGTCCGAACTGATGAGGAGCGACTTGAACCGGCCCGTCACATAGAGGTAGGTGTCGTCGAGCATATATCCCATGTCTCCGGTGTGGAGCCAACCGTCCACAACAGTCTCAGCCGTTGCCTTAGGATTCTTCCAGTAGCCGGCCATGACGTTTTCGCCCTTTATGACGATTTCACCCTTCTGGCCGTAAGGCAGAGCCTTGCCCTCGCTGTCGCATATCTTGATTTCCATAGGGCGGACGACCATTCCGGAAGATCCGAGTATATGGTGCTCCGCCGAATTGGCCGAGATAATCGGCGTCGCCTCGGAAAGGCCATATCCCTGATAGATAGGCACTCCGATGGCGTAGTAGAATTTCTGGAGGTCTATTCCAAGCAGCGCACCGCCGCCGACGAAGAACCGCATCCTGTCGCCGAAAGCGCTCTCGCGGACGCTCTTGAAGAGAATCTTGTCGAAGAGCTTGACGAGCGGCCATCTCCAGAAGTCCTTGCCGCCCTTGTTGTAGCCTTCCTTATTATATGCTATGGCATTGCGAACCGCAAAGTCGAAGAGTCTCTGAACCTTAGGCCCCTTGGCCTTGACTCCGGCCTCGATGGCCTTCTTGAAGTTCTTGGAAAGCGCCGGAACCGAAAGCATCACGGCCGGACGGGTCTCCCTGATTGCAATAGGGATGTTCCTTAGCGACTCCATCGGGGTGCGTCCCTGAGGAACGGTGGCGATTGAAGCGCCGAAGGACATCATGGTGTAGAATCCGGCCACATGAGCGAAGCAGTGGTCGAGCGGAAGAATGATGAGCATCACGTCGTCCTCGTTGATGCCTATGACGGAGTGCGCCTGCTCGACATTCGCGGTGTAGTTGCGATGAGTGAGGAGGATTCCCTTAGGGTCGGCGGTTGTTCCGGAGGTGTAGCTTATGTTGGCGTAGTCGTCCGGTCCCACTGACTTGTAGCGGGTAACGAACTCTTCAGGAGAAGAAGCGAGAAACTCGTCTCCCATCTTCTGTATTTCAGTGATGCACATCTCCTTAGGCCCGTATTCACCAATCTCGTCCAGCACGATGACCTTCTCCACGGCCTCGCAGTTGTCCAGAATATTTCTCACTTTCGGAAGCTGTGCACCCGAAACAATCACATATTTCGAGTCAGAGTGACGTATTCTGAAAATGAGGTCATTGCTTTCCTCAAGCTTTATCGACAGAGGAACGTTCACGGCTCCGGCGTAGAGAATGCCCATCTCGGCGATCGGCCAGAGGTTGCGTCCCTCGGAAAGAAGCGACACTTTGTCGCCTTTCGCAAGTCCGAGCTTCATCAGTCCGGCGCCTATGCGATAGGCTTCCTTGCGCGTCTGCTCGAATGAAGTCTCCGTCCACACTCCGCCCACCTTTTCGCGGAGGAAGGTGTTTGCGGCGAACCGGCGGGTGTATTTCTCCACAAAGTCAATGATTGTCAATCTTTTGTCCATAATTTGGATTGGGTTTACATTATTTGAAAAGGCCGAAAAGTTCGGCGTCTATCTTGTCGCAGATTTCGCTGAAATCCTCCGGATTGCTCTCGAATTTCAGACGGTCGACGTCAAGGATGAGCAGACGGCTCCTGTAGTCCTTGATCCAGTTCTCGTATCTTTCGTTCAGGCCGGTGATGTAGTCGATTCGTATGCTCTTCTCGTACTCCCGTCCTCTCTTCTGAATCTGGCTCACGAGGTTCGGAATCGACGAACGAAGATAAATCAGAAGGTCGGGCGGATTGACGAGGGACATCATGAGGTCGAAAAGATCCGAATAGTTCTCGAAATCCCTCGTTGACATCAGTCCCATCCCGTGAAGGTTCGGGGCGAAGATTCTCGCGTCCTCGTAAATCGTCCTGTCCTGGATTATGACGTCTTTGCTCTTGGAAATTTCGACGACGTCCTTGAACCTCTTGTTGAGAAAATATATCTGAAGATTAAAGGACCAACGCTCCATATCCTCGTAAAAATCAGCGAGGTACGGATTATAATCCACCGATTCAAACCTTGGTTTCCAGCCATATTTGGCCGCCAGCATCCTGGTGAGCGTCGTCTTTCCGCTGCCGATGTTCCCGGCGATTGCTATGTGCATCTCTATCTAATTTTAGCGTTTTTCATCTACAATTCCTGCGTTTGCAGTCCGCATTTTTTGCGCATATAATCGAACAAAGTTAGCAATTACTTTCGTATTTTTGCGTCAAAAAGGGAAAATTCTTGCCGAACGGAAGGGATATTCCGGGAACAAGATGATTGGAAATCGGACAAACATATATGTTATGATACGGATTAAGAAATTTTGCTGCAACGCTTTTGAGGAACTCTCCTACTTGGTATGGACTGGCAAAGCCTGCGTAATCATTGACCCCGGATTCGACTGCGAGGAAGAGTTCGATGCACTTCATAAGACCCTGAAGGAAAACGGAATCACCCCTTCGGGGATATTGCTGACACACGCCCACCCGGATCATGTGTATGGAGTGCAACGCCTCTGCGAAGAGTTCGGGATTCCGGTCTATGCGAACAGGGGCGAGGAGGTGACGCTCGGGGCGCTCCATGCCCTCTGCTTCAATACGGGACACAGCGATGTGGAGGATTTCTCGTCGCGAATTGTCTGGATTGAGGACGGGGACAGGATTCTCGTCTCAGGAGGAGGTGCGGCTGTTCTGAAGGCAGGGAAAGAAAGCGGCGGTACGCTCAATGCAGGGGAAGAGAGCGGCGACGGAGCACACGGCGAAAGCATTCCCGAGGGCGGCCTTGAATTCAAAGTTCTGTTCACTCCGGGACATACGGCCGGTGGCGTCTGCTATCTTTGTAGAGAGTTCAGGAAAACGGCCGCCAAGAAAGAAGATATGTCCAAGAAAGAGGATATATCCCCGTCCTCGCCCCATGTTTCCGAAAGCCCCGAGAACACCGAAATCAAGGACAGCTGGAAGGTCCTCTTCAGCGGCGACACGCTCTTTGCCGGCTGCATAGGCCGCAGCGACCTCCCCGGCGGCGACTACACCGCCCTCATGCAGGGCATCTTCACCAGACTCCTCCACCTCCCCGGCGACCTCGACGTCCTCCCCGGCCACGGCCCGGCCACAACCATCGCCGACGAGCGCACGAAAAACCCCTTCCTCCAGCCCTTCAACGAGCCCTGCGAGGAGTGACAAACGGAACAATCACAAAAATTCCGACGAATATAAGGTCGAAAGCAACAAAAATTCCGACGAATCACAAAAAAGACTGCGCTATACACAAAAAGCAGAACGCATGCTCAATTTTATTAAACAAGCTTTACAAAACTATACAATTCTCATAAAACATATTTAATAAAATTTGGCAGTCCGCTTAAAAACCTATACCTTTGCAAAAACAGCGGGAATATATGGCAATAGACAAAAGCATTCTGCGTCAATGTATTGTTGACAAAAGGGACGAAATAGAATCGGCGGAAATAATACGGAGGGACTTCGATTTCGAGGAGAACGGAAATTATGTCTTTGTCGGAGTGAGACATACGGGAAAGTCATACCTGATGTATCAGAGAGTCCGGGAGATTTTGTCTGCAGGCCATGGATGGGACGAGATTCTGTACCTCAACTTTGAGGATGAACGCCTCGCCGAATTGAGAGCCGAGGACCTGAACTCCATTCTCGAAGTGCACTATGAACATTCCGGGAAAAAGCCGTTCATATTCCTTGACGAGGTGCAGAATGTCGAGCATTGGGACAAGTTTGTGCGCAGGCTTGCCGATGCGAAATACCGCGTTTATGTCACGGGAAGCAATGCAAGGATGCTCAGCAAGGATGTTGAAACGACACTGGGAGGGCGTTTTTTTGTCATCGACGTCTATCCCTATTCTTTCAAGGAGTTCCTCGCGGCAAAGGCCGTCGAATTATCAGACGGCTGGGAATACTCCACTGTCAGAAAAGGAGAAGTTCTCAGAGCCTTTCAGGAGTATTTCTATTTCGGAGGGCTGCCGGAAGTCAACAACTTCAGGGCCAAGAGAAATCTGATTTCAAGCCTCTATCAGAAAATCTACCTCGGAGACATCTGCCAGAGGCACAGAATCGGAAACGACAGAGTGCTGAACATCATGATAAAGAAACTTGCGGAAAGCGTAAGGCATCCGCTGTCGTTCAACCGGTTAAGGAACAGCGTTGTGGCAACTGGAGCACAGATTTCCGTGCCGACAACCATAGATTATGTCGGGTTCGCCGAAGACAGTTGGCTCCTGCTGCCGATGAGCAATGAGGTGGCGAAGTTTTCCGAGAAGGAGACGATAAGGAAATATTACTTCATTGACAACGGCATTCTCAATCTGTTCCTCGTCAGGCAGGAACCGGCACTCCTGGAGAATCTTGTGGCAATCCAGCTCTGCCGTGTCTATGGAAAGGAAAACGTGACATTCCTGAACAAAGAAAAGGAGATAGATTTCATCGTAAGCGAGGAAAGGCTGGCCATTCAGGTGACATATTCTTTGAAAGACAAAGACACATTCGACCGCGAGACGGAACCGCTCATCTCCTTCTTCAAAAAGAACCCGGACTGGACTCCGCTGATAATCACATACGACGAAGAGGAAACAATCGACAGGGACGGCGTGACAATCCATGCCGTCCCTGTCTGGAAGTGGCTGCTTTAATCCTCCTGTTAGGATTGTACTGTGCAGACGGCATACAAAAGGGAGGGCGGACGAGTCCACCCTCCCCGGATCTCTTAAGTTAATCTTTTTTCTTACCGGTTAAACGCGGCAAGATTCAGTGCCTTACGGCGAGACTCAAGAGTTCGCCGCAAGCTCACACAGTGAAAAAATGCAAAATAACTTCTGCCATATTACATTGTTTTTAAGGATTTAGAGTCCCTAAAGACTCATCTCTGCTCAGCCGCTTGCGGCGGCATTATAGAGCGCGGTGCACCCCTATTTCAAGTATGCTCCAGCAACTTCTTTGACCTTTGCCGTCAATTCCTCATCAGAGTCATCATACATAATTTCTGAACTAACGAAAACGCCAAGTTCAATCAGTTCTTTAACCATTGCAGCGAATTTCTCTGCATTGACGGTCTTGCAATCAATCTTGCATGTAGTTTTTTGTAGCATAATAAATTGAATTAAATTGTGAATAAATGAGTTATATGTCAGTCCTTGACACAACGGACTGAGAACCCTGTACCACGGTAGTCATGGGCCATGGACACTACTGAGCCAAAGTACAAATCGTAGGCGTAGAACTCGGAATCGCCCTCTGTGGACGACCAATAGTGGCCATCGTAGCCGAGAGTGTCCACATAACCCAGATAATAGGAACCTGCCATGGGGAGAAAGACAGCATCAACGCCATCCTTGTACGGAGTGGAATCCGAAAACCATATACCATGAATTCCATTATAAATTACCGGTATTGAATGGGACTGAGATAACTGCTCCAGCTCATCATAGATTGGGAGCCTCCAGCCGTCAGGGCAAGCCCCGAGAGCTTGCTCATAAGTGAAGTAATTACCGTAAGGATTGTCCTCAGTGGCTCCGACATTCTTTGTGGCCCATTTAAGACCCCTAATCTCGACATAGGCTCTCTCATCGTAGGATGTCTCCGACGTGCCCTTTGTGCATGAAACGAATGAGACCGCAGCAATGCTGCAGAGTAAGAACAAAAAATAGAATTTTTTCATTGTTGATTCCTCAACTTTTCCGTCAGACTCCAAGGCGGAAGGGTTAACTCAAAAAGAAAGTGTGGAGTCGAGGCCTATCTGCAAGGAGGTTCTGGTAAAACCCTGAGAACAAACAAGCGACGCAATACCCCACACCCGTATATGTAACTATCTTGCGATAACTTACAGTGATACAAGGTGAAGAGTGAATGCCTTACCCATTGTTCTCATTGAAAATTTACCAGATTTCCTTACAAGGATAAAAGCCAAACACTTTCATCAATATGTCCGCCATCTTCCGATGACGTGACAAAGATAGAAAATGTTTTCGATTTGTGGGGTATTGCAACGCAAATTTCGGCTGTTTCGATGGTTATTTTATCGAATCCATGTGTCAGTCTTTGACACAACGGACGGAGAACTCGCAATAACGGTCGTCATAGTCGAAGCCTATAGACACAGACCCGTCCTGTACACCGATGATACACAGAGAATAGGCATAGTCGATGCGATGCGGCGTGGACGACCAATAGATTCCGGAGGAATCAACATCTTCCTTACCATCGCCATCTCCCCAATCGCTACCTGCCAAAGGGAAAAAGACGGCATCAACGCCATCCTTGTACGGAGTGGAACCAGAAAACCAGACGCCATTCATTCCGTCATAATTGACAATCTCAGAATGGAGCAGAGATAATTGCCATAGTTCATCAGATGTTGGAAGCCTCCAGCCTTCTGGGCAAGCCTTTCGAGCCTGCTCGTAGGTGTAAAGGTTACCATAAGGATTGTCCTCAATGGCTCCGACATTCTTCGTGGCCCATTTAAGACCACAAATCTCGACATAGGATTTCTCATCGTAGGATGTCTCCGATGTACTACTCTTTGTGCATGAAACGAATGAGGCCGCAGCAATGCTGCAGAATAAAAACAAAAAACAGATTTTTTTCATTGTTGATTCCTCAACTTTTCCGCCAGACCCCAAGGCGGAGGGTTACTCAAAAAGAAAGCGTGGAGTCGAAGCCTATCGTACTGGAGGCTCTGGTAAGCCCAAGAAAACAGATAAACCATACAACACCCCACACCTATATATGTAACCATCTTGCGAAAACATACAATAACACAAGGCGAAGAGTGAATGCTTTACCCCTTGTTCTCATTGAAAATTTACCAGATTTCCTTACAAGGATAAAAGCCAAACACTTTCATCAATATGTCCGTCACCTTTCGATGACGCGACAAAGATAGAAAATGTTTTCGGTTTATGGGATATTGCGCCGCAAATTTCGGATATTTCGATGATTATTGAGAATATCAGATATGTCGAATTTTATTTTACGGAACAATGTTTTATTTTCCAGAATTTAGCATTATCTTTGCCGGACAAACAAACGGATATGAGAATTTTTACTATTACTGTCCGGTAAACTTTCCCCGAGCATGAAAAATTAAGGCTGAATTCCGTTTTGCGGAGTCCAGCCTTTTCGCTACTTTTGTTTCGCACAAAAACCATGAATAGCGATGAACAAAGGTAGTCATTTTGCCGGACAGCCGGTGTATGGTCAGCTGATAAATTTGCTGGACAAGACAAAAATTCTTCAAATCAGCCGCGAGAATGGCGGGGAGAAGTACGTGAAGCACTTCGATGCGTGGCAACACCTGCTGATAATGCTGTATGCCGTCATCAAGCGCTTCGACTCCCTGAGGGAGATAACGGCCTCCATGTTCCCGGAAGCTAGAAAGTTCGCCCATCTTGGCATAGGTATGATGCCGCGGCGCAGCACATTGTCGGACGCGAACGCAAGACGGCCGAAGGCCATCTTCGAGGCCACATACCGTGACCTCTACGAGCGGTACAAGGACGAGCTTGCGGCGGACAGCCGGAGCCGCCAGACTCCCAAGTGGCTCAACAAGCTGCAGATTATCGATTCCACGACAATCACGCTGTTCTCGGATCTGCTCTTCAAGGGCGCCGGACGCCATCCGAAGACGGGAAAGAAGAAGGGCGGCATCAAGGTTCACACAAACATCCATGCCAACGAGGGTGTTCCGTCAGACGTCCGCTTCACTTCCGCCGCCACCAACGACAGCTTCATGCTCAGACCGGCAAACTATGCCGAAGGTGACATCCTGGCCATAGACAGGGCCTATATCGACTACGGCAAGTTCGAGGAACTGACCAAACGGGGCGTCATCTACGTCACCAAGATGAAGAAAAACCTCGTGTACTGCACTGAGAGCGACGTCATGCACATAAATCCGAAGGGATTGTTGGAACTTAGAGTCAGGCACGTGACTTTTACCAAGAAAGTCAAGGGCGGCGAAGACATCGTACACCATGCGAGAATCATCACCTACGCCGACACAAGGAAGAAAAAGACGCTCCTCGTCTCCCTTCTGACCAACGACATGACAATGGATGCGGACGAAATCATTGAAATATACCGCAAAAGATGGGAAATCGAGCTCCTGTTCAAACAGCTGAAGCAGAACTTCCTGCTGCGATACTTCTATGGGGAGAGCGCGAATGCCATCAAGATACAGGTCTGGGTGACGCTCATCGCCAACCTGCTTCTCATGGTGATGCAGAAGCGCGTGAAACAACGGCACTGGAGTTTCTCCGGTCTCGCGACTATGAACAGAATTATGCTGATGTACTACGTCAACATCTCGACATTCCTTGAGAACCCCGAAAAAGACTGGGCGAAAATGCTTGGGGAAGCCTGTTCATCGCCGCCCGAGCCAACCCTGTTCGACGACATGGGGCTTACTTCTTAAAATTGACATATGATTGCGGCCTGAATAGAAGCAACGGCTGGGTTAAGAACCGAGCCTCTGTGTTTAGCGGACAGCAATAAATATTTATCAATGACTTCCCTAACCTTGGCTGCCAATTCCGTATCGGAATCGTCATAGACGACTTCGAAGCCATTCTACACGCCGAGTTCAGTCAGTTCTCTTATCAATACAGATAACTTATCGGCATTGAAATTTCTTGGATTTACCGTAGTGGCAGCAGACTCTCGAAAGTTGCCGCCACTTCTCGTATCACTTTGAATTGCCCCTGTAGCGGAAAGTGTACCTCAAGTGGTTCGTCGGAGGCTTACGAAGCAGGAATCATAGGTACACTAAATTAAAGGTGTCACAACGCCCCTGAAATGATAAGGAAACCATCTTACGCAGTACTCAGACAGAGTAGAACTCGTCTCCCACTCCCAACGACGGGCCCAGCAACAAACATCGGGTCTCCCAATATTAACGGAAGACGATGCATAGGCTCCAAATTCGCCAGAAGCAGCAGAAGAAGAAGAAGAGTTCCACACCCCATCATATGTATTTACGGGAGATGGCAGGAAAATCTGATGTCCATTGAGTCCAGTAAAAACAACTCCTCTAATACCATTATATTCTGTTACATATCGAGTAGATGAGTTATATAGTTCTTCCCATTCATACTTTGTTGGCGTACGTGCCCATCCGTCGTTTGCCGCCACGGCATCATCGCACTTTTCAAGAGTGAGCAAACCATCTGCTTCTGTATATTTTGTGCAGCTGAAACCCGTCTCAAATTTATAATCGCGCCCTGGGTCGTACGGAATCGTTTCTCCCCATGCAAACTGTTCTCCATACCCCTCAATTTTATCTGTGCCGACATTGGTCGAACACCATAGAACCGAAAGACCAAGGTTAACATAGTTTCGTCCATAATAATCGGCCCGGTAGTATTCCTCCGGGGTTGGTTCAACCACGACAACAACTTCAGGGGATGGTACATTAGTTATCGCAATCCTAGCACCATGGCGATTGGTCGAATAGTTGAAAATGTCGGCTGAAATATAGGTAGTACCAATACCCATGGCACTAATCAGTCCTTGTTCACTCACGGTTGCAATTTTTCTATTGCCCCCAAAAGCGCCATATTCAATTTGGGTTTCCCCTCTATGACTTTCCGGGTATAAAGCAAGTTGAAGTTGATATGTCTCGCCTTTTACCAAACGAAGCGTATCACCAACATCTAAAAACGAAGCGCTTTCCAAAATAGGGTCTTTATCACATGAACACAGCACGCTGACGCATAGCAAAATGATTGATATAAGTTTCTTCATGTCAATAGTTGTTTGATTTATCCTTTAGTTGTCCTTTGGAATAGCAACTCCCAGTTCAATTGTTTCACCGACATTCAGGTCCGCAAGATTCGGATCACAGAACACCTCGCACGCGCCTTCTTTTTCATAGTAAGCCGTTACTACCTGGCCTGCACTGATGAGCAGAATCTCGAATGAATGGCAGCCATCCGAAACTACGACCACCAACTCTTGCTGTCCGTCCCGCTCAATAGGTCCGAACAAGATAGCAGTGATTGTCACTGTTTTTGTAAAATTACACATAATAAGATAGTTTTATAGACCGTCGGCTCCAATTCGGCCAAGTTTAAGCAAAAAGAAAGTGTGGAGTCGAAGCCTATCGTACCGGGGGCTCTGGTAAGCCTAAGAAACAGATAAACCGCGCAATACCCCACACCCGTATATGCGATTACCTGACGATAACTCACAGTGATACAAGGTGAAGAGTGTATTGCTTTACCCCTTGTTCTCATTGAAAATTTACCAGATTTCCTTACAAGGATAAAAGCCAAACACTTTCATCAATATGTCCGTCACCCTTCGATGACGCGACAAAGATAGAAAATGTTTTCGGTTTATGGGATATTGCGCCGCAAATTTCGACTGTTTTACCGACTGTTTCTCACACATACATCAGAAATTTGCCCTCACGAACGATTTTATTTTTCAAAAATTTGTTTTGATTTACAAAATATCTATATTTGCGTCAAATTCATCAGGATATGAGAATCATCGCGAGATCTAAAATTGTCGAATATTATGCAGAACATCCGGACGCACAAATTGCGTTGGAAGAATGGTTTGCGAAGACGAGACGGGCAGAATGGACATGTTTCGCCGACATAAGAAGATCGTTCAACAGTGTGGACAGCGTTGGAAACCAACATTATGTATTCAACATCCGAGGGAACAACCACAGGCTTATCGCCGTGATTAAATTTACAATCCGGACGGTGTTCATCCGTTTCATCGGGACACACTCAGAATATGAAAGGATAGATGCAACAAATATTTAGAAGCATGGCAAAGATTGAAAATAAAGTTGCATATAATGCAGCAATGGCAAGAATTGACGAACTTTTGCCTTTAGTTGACGACAACACGCCAAAATCGGACAAGAATCTCATTGAACTGGAACTCCTGTCCGAATTGGTCGAAGAATATGAAGAGCGGAACTACACGATAGAGCCCCCGTCACTCATTGATGTGATAAAACTCCGGATGTTCGAGATGGGACTGAATCAGACGAAACTTTCAGAATTGCTCGGTGTCAGTCCATCACGAATAAGTGACTATTTCTCAGGAAGAAGCGAGCCGACATTGAAAGTCGCGCGAAAAATCAGCACCGAACTTGGCATTGATGCCAACATCGTGCTGGGAATCTAGAACATTATTGGTGAGAAGCAGAGACACAGACACAGATACTTACGGCCGCAGGCATCCAATCGGGACTACATATACGCCATCTTCCGGGCGACGGTATGCGTAATCCCCCGTGGCGGTAAGAATCATTTTGAACGCGGGTGCTTTCATTCTTGTCGTATCAATCTGATTAGACAAAGCTGTCAACGTTGCAGCCCCGTCGTCAATTAAGGATTTACCGCCAAGTTTAATCTCCACGAGCCCGTAGTGTCCTCCCCGCAAGTGTACCACGGCGTCACATTCCAAACCGTTCTTGTCGCGATAATGATACACATTTCCGTTCAGGGACTCGGCAAAAACCCTCAAGTCTCTTACGCACAATGTCTCAAAGAGGAGTCCCATTGTGTTAAGATCATGCATCAAGTCGGCCGGTCCAAGTTCGAGTGCAGCCGTGGCAATGGACGGGTCAACAAAATATCGGGTGTCGGCCGTGCGTATCGCGGTCTTCGAACGAAGGTTAGGATTCCAGGCCGGCATATCCTCAATTACGAATATCTTCCGAAGCGCGTCCAGATAGGCGTATATGGTGCTGTCGTCAAGAGTCGAGGAATCATTGTTCTTCAAATCATCGCGCAATGTAGCGATGGACGCTTGGGTTCCTTGATGACGAGCGTATGAACGCATCAGCCGCTTGACTCTTTCGGAAGCCCTTTTTACCCCATCGACTTTTGAAATGTCCTCTTTTGTGACAGCATCGTAATAATCGAAAGCCTGTTCAAGAGCCACATCATCCGCAAGTCCTACTGCCATCGGCCAACCGCCTCTGCATATCAGGAATGCGATGTCTTTGAGTTTCAAATCATTTTTTGCAAGAATCTTGTCAGGCGACAAAAATAATTCCGACAGGCTGACACTTCCATTGGACTCGCCGGATTCAAACAAGGTCATAGGACGCATCGTCAACCACGCGAACCGCCCGGTTCCCGAATGTTCAATCTCCGCCTCCGCTTCTTTGTCAGGAACGGCAGAGCCTGTCAAGATGAATTGCCCGGTCATTTGACGTTCATCGACAATGCAACGCACTGAATCCCATAGTGTCGGAACCGTCTGCCACTCGTCTATAAGCATCGGAGTTTCTCCCCCAAGAGCCGCATCAGAATCTATTTCTAAAAGACTTCTGAACTGCTCCTTGACATCTTTTCTGGCAAGCATAACTTTGCTGGCGGCGACTTCTCCGGCAGTTGTCGTTTTACCGCACCATTTCGGTCCTTCTATCACAACAGCTCCCTTTGCCTGAAGTTTTCTATCAAGCAAAGCATCCATTATCCGATGTTTATAATCCTTCATAACCGCATCGTGTTTATTTTCCGACAAATATAACACAATAATTTCCAAAATAGGAAATTTGGTGCGATTTTGTTCCTGAATTTGGCATCGGTTTGTTCCTGAATTTGGCCAAACATCCCTGAAACAGTCTTCCGGCATCAAAATATTTCCGGAAGAAACGATAAGACCTTCTGCTGGAGCCTGCGAGTTCTGCCCCTACAGCAGCGGCCTGAGGTAGGGGCCGGTGACGGAGGCTGGGTCGGCGGCGACCTGTTCGGGGGTGCCCTGCGAGACAATGACACCTCCGCGGCGGCCGCCTTCGGGGCCGAGGTCAAAGAGATAATCCACGGACTTGAGGACATCGAGATTGTGCTCGATTATGATGACCGTGTTCCCGGCATCGACAAGTTTCTGGAGGACGCCGAGAAGAACCTTTATGTCTTCGGTATGGAGGCCGGTGGTAGGCTCGTCGAGGATGTAGAGGGTCTTGCCGGTGGATTTCTTGGAGAGCTCGGCGGAAAGTTTCATGCGCTGGCTCTCGCCGCCGGAAAGCGTGACGGAAGACTGACCGAGGGTTATGTAGCCGAGACCGACGTCAAGCAGGGCCTTGAGCTTCACCGCGATGGCAGGCACCGGTCTGAAGAACTCGTAGGCCTCCGAAATCGGCATTTCAAGAATGTCGTTGATGTTCTTCCCCTTATAATAGACCGCAAGCGTGTCTTCCTTGTAGCGACGGCCGCCGCACTGAGGGCAGACCACGTTCACCGACGGCAGGAAATTCATCTCTATGACCTTCAGGCCTGCGCCCTTGCACTCCTCGCAGCGCCCCCCGGCGACATTGAAGGAGAACCGGCTCGCCTTGAACCCGCGGACCTTCGCGTCGGGAGTAGCCTCGAACAGTTTCCTGATGTCGTCGAACACGCCCGTGAAAGTCGCAGGGTTGCTCCTCGGAGAGCGGCCTATCGGCGACTGGTCAATCTCTATGACCTTGTCTATGTTCTCCACGCCCTCAATCGAGCCGTAAGGCAGCACCGGCAGCCCGGACTTGAAGAACCTGTTCTTCAGAATCGGCATCAGAGTCTCGTTAATCAGCGTCGATTTGCCCGAGCCGCTGACTCCGGCAACGCCGATGAAGCATCCGAGAGGGAACGCGGCATCGACCTCCTTCAGATTATTGCCATGTGCCCCCCTTATCGTCAGGAACAGCCCGTTCCCGCTGCGGCGCACGGAAGGAACTTCAATCCGCCTGACTCCACGCAGGTAGTCCAGAGTCACCGAGTTTCCGAAGATACAGTGCCGCTCCACAGCCCGGATGTCCTCCGCAGACACTCCCTGCTGCTCTGCCCAAGCCGCCTCCTTGGCATCCATCGCAGCACGCACGGCATCATTCTCCTCCGCAGCCACACCCCGACGTTCAGCCAAAGGATTCCCGACAGTATGGCTTATCGCGGAATCATTCCTGCGCAAGCCCGCCTCCAGCGCCTCCTGATGAGCCTCCAACAGTTCAAAAGGCCCGTTCATGCAGATGCGTCCGCCCTCGGAACCGGCTCCCGGGCCGACGTCCACGAGCCAGTCGGCCGCCCTCATAGTCTCCTCGTCATGCTCCACGACCATCACAGAATTGCCGCTGTCCCTCAGTTCCTGAAGAGACGCTATCAGCTTGCGGTTGTCCCTCTGGTGCAGTCCGATTGAGGGTTCGTCAAGGATGTAGAGCACGTTCACGAGCTTCGACCCTATTTGCGTCGCGAGCCTGATTCGTTGGCTCTCCCCTCCCGAGAGCGACGCGGTGGCCCTGTCGAGCGAAAGGTAGTCCAGCCCCACGTCAAGCAGGAACTGCACCCTCTCGTCAAGTTCCTTGAGAATGTCCCTGGCAATCGCGTTTCCCCTGTTGTCAAGCTTCCCCGGCAGGCTCAGCAGCCATTCCTTCAGCGTGCTGATCTCCATCGCCGAGACCTCCCAAATCGGCTTTCCGTCAATCCTGAAACATCCGCATTCCTTCTTCAGCCTCGTACCTCCGCACTCCGGACACACAATCTTGTCGTCGATGTCGCCCACGATGCCGGGAAACGACACCATCTCCGACATCGTCCCCTCCCCCACCCGGAAAAGTTCGTCCGAGCCGTAGATTATCAGCGTCAGCGCCTCCTGCGGCACGAGTTCGATGGGGTCATATAACGAGAAGTCATATTTCCTTGCGATGGAACGGATTATGTCAAATTTCCTCGTCTGACGGATATTCCCCAGAGGCACGATTCCACCGTCCGCAATCGAAACCGACGAATCCGGGATTATGGACGTCACATCGACGTTCACGATGGTTCCAAGTCCCTTGCAGTGAGGACAATAGCCCTGCGGAGAATTGAACGAGAACGTGTGCGGAGCCGGTTCCTCAAGGGACAGGCCCGTGTCCGGACACACCAGATGCTTCGAAAAATGATGCAGTTCGCCCGTCTCCATGTCAAGAATCGCCAGCGAGCCCTTGCCGAGGTTCAGAGCCGTCATCACGGACTCCCGAATCCGCTTCTCGTCCTTCGCCTCCGGCTTCAGCCTGTCAACCACAAGCTCTATGAAATGCGGCTTGTAGCGGTCCAGAGCCTCAACTTCCGAAAGTTCGACGATTTCGGAGTCAATCCGCGCCTGCGCATATCCCTTTTTGCGAAGCTGGGCGAGCAGTTCCTTGTAATGCCCCTTGCGTCCCCGGACAAGCGGAGAGAGAAGCAGGCACTTGCGCCCGCCGTAGCCCTCGATAATCAGAGAGACAATCTGGTCGTCGGTGTAGCGCACCATCTCCTTCCCCGTCGCCGGCGAATAGGCCTTCGACGCGCGGGCATACAAGAGTCTGAGGAAATCATATATTTCCGTAATGGTTCCGACCGTCGAACGAGGGTTCTTTCCCGTCGTCTTCTGCTCGATGGCGATGACCGGGCTGAGTCCCTCTATGCTCTCCACCTGAGGCTTTTCGAGTATGCCCATGAAATGCTTCGCGTATGTCGAGAGCGTGTCCATATAACGCCGCTGCCCCTCAGCATAGAGAGTGTCGAACGCGAGTGACGACTTTCCGCTCCCGCTCAGCCCAGTAATCACGACGAATTTGCCGCGAGGTATGTCGAGCGAAACATTCTTGAGATTATGCGCCTTCGCGCCCCGTATCTCAATATATTTTTCATTCTGTCCCATATTGTGCAAAATTACGAATTTTGTAGAAAATATGTCCTGATTTTGCGGCTTCGGTCGTTAATTTGCAGGGAGATGTCCGGAATCACTCCGTTCCTCCGGATTACCGGACGGCGCGGGATAGTTTTGTGCCTGACAGATAAATTTTGATACATGGATAAGATACGGATTTATTGCGAAAACACAAATGAATATCGCGACGTCGAATTCGGAACGACGCTGCTCGACATCGCAAGGGACATGATGCCCAAGGAAACCGAAGGGACGGAGGACAAGCAGATTCTCGCTGCTCTGGTCGATAACTCGCTGAAAGGCCTGGACTTCGAGATTTGCCGGCCGCACAAGCTGCAGTTCATAGGCTACGGGCATCCGAACGGAATCAGGACCTACGGGCGCTCGCTCTGCTTCGTGCTTCAGAAAGCCGTGAGGGACGAGTTCAGCGGAAAGTTCCTGAACATAAAGTACGCGCTGCCGAGCGGACTCTACTGCGAGCTGCACGAGAATCCCGACGGCGGGAAATATGAGGTTCACGTGCCTTCTGGCGAGGAGCTGCGCCGGATCAAGTCAACAATGAAAGAAATCATCGCACGTAACATCCCGTTCAGGAAGGCGATACTCACTGAGGAAGAGGCCGAGAAACTCTACGCGAAGAACGGCCAGCCGGAAAAGATTGAGCTGCTGAAGACCCTCGGCCGATACACCTACAGCGTCTATTTCCTTGACGAGACGGCGGACTCGTTCTACGGGCCGATGCTGCCGTCAACCGGCTACCTCAAGACATTCGAGCTGCGTCCGTTCGGCAAGGGAATGTGTCTCCAGTATCCGGGGCTCGGGCAGAAGGGCAGGATTACGCCGATGAAGAAGCAGTCCAAGCTCGCCGCCGCGCTCGACGACCACGAGAAATGGAGCCGGGTACTCGGAGTCAGCAGCGTCGGTTCGCTGAACAAGGCAATACTTGAAGGGCACGCCCGCGAAATCATCAACCTCGCCGAGGCCAGGCACGAGCGCAAGTACGCCGCCATCGCAGATGCAATCTGGCAGAGGCATGAAAATGTGAAGATTGTGTTCATCGCCGGTCCGTCGTCGTCCGGAAAGACCTCCTCGTCTCTCCGTCTCGCGCAGCAGTGCAGGATTCTCGGGCTGAACCCCAAGGTCATCGAACTCGACAACTACTTCGTTGACCGCGAACGCACTCCGAAGGATGAGAACGGAAACTACGACTTCGAATCGCTGCACGCGATGGACCTTGACTTTCTCAACGCGCAGCTGAACGAATTGCTTGCAGGAAAGGAGGTGGAGATTCCTAAGTTCAACTTCAAGACCGGCTCGCGCAGCTTCGAGGGCAACCGTATGAGGCTTGAAAAGGAGGACATACTCATCATGGAGGGCATCCACGCCCTGAATCCGGAGATGGTGCCGGGAGTTGACCAGTCAAGGATTTTCCGTGTCTATGCATCAGCGCTCACTTCCCTCTCGCTCGACGAGAACAACAACATCTCCACCACCGACAACAGGATTCTGCGCCGGATGGTGCGCGACAACCGCGTCAGGGGCATATCCCCGGAGGAGACGATTCTCCGCTGGCCGAGCGTGCGCCGTGGGGAGAACCGCAACATCTTCCCGTTTCAGGAGAACGCCGACGTCATGTTCAACTCCGCGCTTGTGTTCGAGCTTCCGATGCTGAAATACTACGCCGAACCGCTCCTTCGCCGCATCAGCCCAAAATCAGCGGCCTACAGCGAGGCGGTGCGGCTGCTCAAGTTCCTCAGCTACATAGTGGCTCTGAGCCCGGAGGAAATCGCGATGATTCCGCCGACATCGATTATGCGCGAATTCATCGGCGGACAGACGCTTTAAGTTCTTCGTGTTTTCAGACGCGGCTTTCGGACGACGCTTCATGGCGCAGGTGCAGGGCACGGCTTCAGGCTCTGACCCACTTGCCGGGAGTCGTGCCTTCCTTTTCGCGGAAGATTTTCGTGAAATAGCTCAGGGAGATGAATCCGGCGGCCTCGGAGACGGCTGCGATGGTGTATTCGGGGTGCTCGCGGAGCATATCCTTCGCATAGTCGAGGCGCAGGGCCGTGATCCATTCGCGGAACGAAAGACGGTAGGTTGTCCGTATGTACCCGGAAAGATAGGTCCTGTTGGTGTCGAGTTCCTGCGCGAGGTCCTCGATAGTCAGCCCTGACCGCGTATATCCGTGTGAGGAAATCCAGCCGCCGAGGCGATGAGCGATCTCCGAATAATAGGCCGGTACGGAATCCTCCTCACGGCTTTCCTCAATGTCGTCATATTCATCCGATGTCTCAAGAATCCGCTCCACACGGTCGTAATAGAGCATATAGTTCATGTAGGAACTGAATATATAGACATAGAACGCGATGGAGGAAAGAATCCAGATGAAGACATATTTGTCCGGAAGGAAGGTCAGCAGGCCGCAGCCTATTCCGAATATGATCGCCCACCATGTCAGCACGGACATCCATTGGATGTATGAGGCGATGTTGTCCGAATGCGTGTTGTCGAAGAGACGGACGGTCTTTCTGTAGGTACGGACCAGCCTCGTGGACATGAACACGCCGTATGCGATGAGCGAAACCGCCAGAATCACGATGCAGACCGTCTGAGCCGCATCCCTGACATGAAACGCCGCAATCGACGCACCGAGATAGAGAACCCAGAGAAGAGTGTGGAAGACTACCCTTTTCCGTGTCAGATAGTTCCTGTCCAGCAGGACCATGAACGCGGAGCTGAACAGCCAGTAGGCCAGAAAATAGGTCGAGAGGTTCAGCAGAATCGCCGCCGCGTGGTTCAGGAAGCGAACGCCGACGAAAAGATGCACGAGGTAGTTCACCGCAAGAGTCAGCAGAGCCAGACCCATAATCCTGCAAGAGCGCACATAAGTCGCGAATATCGGCTTGTCCGGCACCCTGGCCACCAGAAAATAGACGGCAAAGAAAAGCAGCAGCGCCAAGGCTGCAATCAGTGAATACTCATATAATCGTGTCATTCCGATTCTTCCAAAAGAAATCTATACTCGAAAATCAAAGGCAAATCTGAGGCTGTTTATTTTTTTTCACGTTTCTAAAACGGAAGATCATCGTCAGGGTCGGCGGTCGGCGGGGGGACGACGGTCGGCTGCGGCAGCGGACGGGCCGGCTGCTGAGGCTGCTGTCCTGACCGGAGAGGCTGCCCGGGCTGCGGAGCGAGCGAGGCCGGATTGTCGGACTTGCGGCCGAGGAGAAGAACCGACTCGGCCAGAATCTCGACCGCGCTGCGGGCGTTGTTGTCCCTGTCAGTCCAGCTGCGGGTGCGTATGCGTCCCTCAACATAGAGCGGAGTGCCCTTGCGGACATATCTTTCGATTGTTTCAGCATTCCCGCCCCATGCCGAAATCCTGTGAAATTCCGTCGTTTCCTTCCATTCGCCGGTCTTGCGGTCACGGTAGCGGTCATTCGTGGCGAGGCTAATCCGTGCAACCTTCACGCTGTTCTGTGCGCTGTCACCCTCAAGATAGCGGATTTCCGGATCTGCGGTGACATTTCCGATGAGCATTACTTTATTCAATGAGGCCATATAGATGACTATTTTTTACGATTGCAAAGTT
>DJPQ01000015.1:6678-12452 GCA_002439805.1 Bacteroidales bacterium UBA6408 | reverse complement strand
CCCCGTAAAGAGCCTGCGGGTCAGGGTTTATGCCGGTCATGAGGCCGTAGCCGGCAAGTGCCTGACGAAGAAGCCATTGTTCCCCCGGGATATATTTTGTCTGAGGAGGGAACTTGGCAAGAACTTCCGGGGTGAATGACGGGTTGCGGTAGTTTGCCTCTATTATCAATTTGATACGGGTGTCGCCTGTAGGCAGTTCACATACGCACGGGCCGGAAGGCATCCGCGAGGAGGCCTCAGCCGTGAACGGGAATGTCGTCAATGGCAACGGAAGGGTGTATATCAGAGCATCATAGCGAAGCACATCCGAGGCGAAGCGGTCAAGAGGCAGCACGGAGACCGTCCCCATGCGGAACTGCTTCTGATGCAGTCCTCCCGAAGCCTGCACCGCCGACTGAGATGCCGAGGAAAGGTGCTGGACAAAGCTCAGGGCACGGGACATATTCCTGTTCATCACAGTCACGTCAAGGCCGAGCATACAGGCAGCGACGGCGGCGGCCTTCCCGGCTCCCCCGCAGCCTACGACAAGTACCTTCCTTAACGCGGCGCTGGCACAGGAGGGGGCTGCCACCGGACAGCCGGCCGCCGCCGATTCATCCGACGGACTTTCGTCTTTCCCGTTGCCGAACTCCTCAAGCATTGCCCGGACGGCCGAACAGTCGGAATTGAAGCAGCTCAACCCTCTCGGTGTCCTGACAAGGATGTTGGCCGCGCCGACAAGCCCGGACTCCGGACTGCGGAACTTCGCCTTGTCAAACGCCTGTTCCTTGAAAGGCGCGGTCACGTTCACGGCGTCATAAGACTTCATGAATATGCGAAACGCCCGCTCAAAGTCCTCAGACTCAAGCAGGTCGTAGCGGAAACGCCCGCCGTAGGCCGCCTTGAAGAGGCGCGGACTGAGCGAATGTGCTATCGGAAAGCCTATGAGACCGTATTTTGACATAACTGTATTTGGCAAATTATCTTTGATAACAATTTCGGGACGGCTCTGCGGAAGACATCTGTCATATGAGATGACGGCGCTGGCGCACGGCCTCATAGAGAAGCACGGAGGCGCTGACCGAGACATTAAGGGAATCCAGCCGGCCGAGCATCGGAATTTTTATGTGCGCGTCGGCAGCGTCGCGCCAAATCTGCGTGAGCCCCGTGGATTCCGTGCCCATCACGATGGCAGTGCCTGCGGTCATGTCGGCGGCATAGTACCATTCCGAGTCCTGGAGCTGCGCCGTGAGGATGCGGATGCGGCGTTCCTTGAAAAAGGCAATGGCCTCTTCCGAGGTGCATACGGCGACAGGAACGGAGAATATCGCCCCGACGCTCGACCGGATTAGGTTCGGATTCCAGATGTCGGTCAGAGGGTCGCAGATAATGACGGCATCCGCCCCTGCGGCATCCGCGCTGCGCAGCACCGCCCCGAGATTCCCGGGCTTCTCGACGGATTCGAGCGCCATGACCAGCGGAGCTTCCCCCAGCCTAAGGTCGGAGAGACGACGCGGCACGTCACGGACCTCGGCGATGATTCCCTCCGTGGAGCCTCTGTAAGCCACTTTCTCATACAGAAATGCGGGAATCTGCACCACAGTAAGGCGAGGATTCAGCGCCCCGGCCTTGGCGACCAAAGCCTCCAGTCCGTCCTTTCCCTCAACGTTTTCGACAAGACTTCCCTCCCCGGCTCCGCCCTTCGGCACGGCGGCGTCGCCATTCCATTCCGAAAACTCCGGCGACGGCCTTTCTCCCGATGCGCACGGCTGTTCCTTTCCGGAAACACTCTTCCACCCACGACCGGCGACCTCCCGGCAGACGAACAAAGTCTCCGGCACAAACCCCGCGTCGAGGCAATGCCCCAGCTCCCGCTGTCCCTCAACCACAAAAAGACCCGCCGCGCCCCTGGCCTTGGATTTCTCCACGAGCGCCTGCAAATCCTTTATCTTCCGGTTCTGCCCCGAAGTTATCGTCTCTATTCTCATAATATGAATCTTACAAGACGGCATCAGCCGTCGCGACGGAGGAATGGAATGAAATGGAATTCCGGGAGTCGCCGGTCGCAGCGAAGCGGAGATCGTATGCCCCTGACAGGGGCTGTCAGCTCCGCTGACTGGGGTTCAGGAGGCGCAGGCCGTGACAGCGGCCATGCGTCCTAAGGAAGTGAAAGCTATTTCACTTCCTTAGGACGCATCTGAGGGAAGAAAAGAACGTCCTGAATGGTCGGCTGGTTGGTCATGAACATCGTCAGACGGTCGATTCCCATTCCGAGGCCCGACGTCGGCGGCATTCCGTATTCGAGGGCGCGGACAAAGTCCATGTCGATGTACATCGCCTCGTCGTCACCCTTCTCGTCCTTCAGGCGAGCCTGCTCCTTGAAGCGGTCGAGCTGGTCAATCGGGTCGTTCAGCTCGCTGTAGGCGTTGGCAAGCTCCTTTCCGCAAACGAAAAGCTCGAAACGCTCGGTCAGCTCAGGATTGTTGCGGTGACGCTTCGTGAGCGGAGACATCTCGACAGGATAGTCAGTGATGAACGTCGGCTGCACAAGGTGCTCCTCGCAGTACTCCCCGAAGATGGCGTCAATCAGCTTGCCCTTGCCCATGGTCTTGTCAACCTCGACATGGAGCTTCTTGCAGGTCTCCACCAGCTGCTCCTCATCCATTCCGCTGACATCCACTCCGGCATATTCCTTAATCGCGTCGAGAATCGGCAGGCGGCGGTAAGGCGGCTTGAAATCCACGGTCTTGTCACCTATCGTAAGCTCGGTCTTGCCATGGAGCTTCAGCGCAATCTTCTCAAGCAGCTTCTCGATGAAGTCCATCATCCAGATGTAGTCCTTGTAGGCAACATAGATTTCCATGCAGGTGAACTCCGGGTTGTGGGTCTTGTCCATACCCTCGTTGCGGAAATCCTTCGCGAACTCATACACGCCCGTGTATCCGCCGACAATCAGCCTCTTGAGGTACAGCTCGTTGGCGATGCGAAGGTAGAGCGGGATGTCGAGAGCGTTGTGGTGGGTGATGAACGGACGAGCCGTCGCTCCGCCCGGAATCCCCTGAAGAATAGGAGTCTCGACCTCAAGGCAGCCGGCCTCGTTGAAATACTCGCGCATCGTCGCGATAATCTGGCTTCTCTTGATGAAGACATCCCGAACCTGAGGATTGACGATGAGATCTACATATCTCTGTCTGTACTTGAGCTCCGGATCCGAAAATGCGTCGAACACCTCGCCGTCCTTCTCCTTCACGATAGGAAGAACCCTCAAGGACTTGCTCAGGAGCGTGAGTTCCTTGGCGTGGATTGAGAGCTGTCCCGTCTGGGTGATGAAGGCATAGCCCTTGACTCCGATGATGTCGCCGATGTCGAGAAGTTTCTTGAACACCGTGTTGTACATCGTCTTGTCCTCTCCGGGGCATATCTCGTCACGCTTAATGTACACCTGAATCCTGCCGGTCTCGTCCTGAAGCTCGATGAACGACGCCGCGCCCATAATCCTGCGGGTCATGATTCTTCCCGCGATGCAGACATCGCTGAAGTTGCCCTTTTCGGCGTCATATCCCTCCTTTATCTCCCTGGTCGTAGTGTTCACCGGATAAAGCGGAGCCGGATAAGGCTCGATTCCGAGTTCACGGAGCTTTCCGAGCGCATCGCGCCGCTGCTGTTCCTGTTCGTTGAATTCCTGCGTAATCATATCTCTAAATTTATAATTTCAAAATCATATCCCTCTGAATATGACGGCGTCGCTTATGCATGACGTTCCGGAGCGACGGCGCAATCGTACAAAAATACGACATTTATTCTTAATTCTGAAACTATTTGAGTATCTTTGTGACAATGGAAAAGAAATGGGTAATACGTGAAAATGCAGACGACACGACGGTGAGGGTGCTGTCCTCCGAGCTCGGAATAGACCCCGTTCTGGCGGAACTGCTGGTACAGAGGGGCGTGCACACGTTCGACGAGGCACGCGCCTTTTTTCGTCCGTCGCTCGAAAGGCTGCACGACCCGTTTCTGATGAAGGACATGGACAAGGCGGTCGCCCGGGTGGAGAGGGCTCTGAAAGACGGGGAGAAAATCCTCGTCTATGGAGACTACGACGTCGATGGGACCACTGCCGTTTCTCTGGTATATTCATTCCTCTCCCGCCTGACCTCATCCGTGGGCTCATATATTCCCGACCGATATGACGAGGGCTACGGAGTCTCGACGAAGGGCATCGACTGGGCGGAGGAAAACGGATATACGCTCATAATCACGCTCGACTGCGGAATCAAGGCAACGGAAAGAGTGCGGTATGCCGCGGGAAAAGGGATTGACATGATTATATGCGACCACCACCTTCCCGAGGACGAGCTGCCTGCGGCGGTGGCGGTGCTTGACCCCAAGCGCGGGGACTGCAACTATCCGTTCGACGACCTTTCCGGCTGCGGAGTGGGATTCAAGCTGGTGCAGGCCTACGCGCAGTCGCACGACATCCCGTTCGAGACCCTGCTGCCGCTGCTTGACCTGCTCGCCGTGAGCATCGCGTCCGACCTGGTGTCAGTGACCGGAGAGAACAGGATTCTGACGCACTTCGGCCTCAAGAGGCTGAACGAGGAGCCGTGCAAGGGACTGAAGGCGATGATTTCGCTTTCCGGACTGGAGCCGGGGCATCTCACGATTGACGACATCGTCTTCAAGATAGGTCCGAGAATCAACGCGGCGGGAAGGATGGAATCCGGAGGAGTGGCGGTGAAGCTGCTCACCGCGAACGACGACAGGACGGCGCTTGAGGCTGCGGAGGAAATCAACCGCTACAACACCCAGCGCAAGGACATCGACAGGCAGAACACCCAGGAGGCCCTCGACATGGTGAGGGAGGGAAAGTGCCTGTCCTTCGGCAACGCGACGATTGTCTATAACCCGTCGTGGCACAAGGGAGTGGTCGGAATCGTGGCCTCAAGGCTTGTGGAAGCATTCTTCAAACCGACCATAGTGCTGACCAAGGCCAACGGCTTCGTCAGCGGCTCGGCGAGAAGCGTCCCGGGATTCGACCTCTACGAGGCCATAGAGAGCTGCTCCGACCTTTTAGAGAACTTCGGAGGTCATCTCTACGCAGCGGGGATGACGCTGCGTGAGGAAAACCTGCCGGCGTTCTGCGAGCGCATAGAGAGTTTCATCGCGGGGAAGATTGTCCCGCAGATGCAGGTTCCGGTGGTGAACATAGACGCGAAGATAAGCTTCGCGCAGATTACGCCCAAGTTCCTGCGCATACTCAAGCAGTTCCAGCCGTTCGGACCGGAGAACGCCACGCCGGTATTCCTCACGGAAAACATCTACGACAACGGCAACGGGCGCAAGGTCGGGGCCGAGGGCGGACACCTGAAGCTCGAACTGATAGAGGAGAACAACCCGGGCCGCCACATATCCGCCATCGGCTTCAATATGTCGGACTCGTTCGACTACATCAAGGCCGGCAACCCGTTCGACGTCTGCTACTCGATAGTGGAGAACTACTATCGGGGAAATTCCAATATGCAGCTGCGCATTCGTGACATACACGAACGCGACGACGAGATTTGAATATCTTTTGGGTCTATATTCCCCTTTTAATCGTTCACATACTCCAAGTATGCTCCCTCCTCAAAAAGAAATCTATCCTCAAAAGCGGCACAACGCAGCAATCCGCACCCTATAAAAGCTGAGAGGCCGATGCGGAAGAGGGTGTGGAGGGCAAGGCGTGCCGTGAAGACAAAACCGCAGCAACCTCACGGTTGTGAGGATTTTGGCAAGCGGCACAACGCAGCAATCCG
>DJPQ01000015.1:0-6619 GCA_002439805.1 Bacteroidales bacterium UBA6408 | reverse complement strand
CAACGCAGCAATCCGCACCCTATTCCGCATCGGCGGAGGGCTCGACGTGGAGAGAGATCTGCGTCTGTGCCCCCAATTTGCCGCGCAGCGCCCGCTCGACGGCTGTGGAGATGCCGTGGGCCTCAACTATGGAGATGCGCGGATCAACAACGACATGAGCCTCGATAATGACGGAACTGCCGCTGCGGCGGGTCTTGAGTCCGTGGGCGCTCTTCACGCCATCGACTGACTCGATTGTCTCGACGATGCCCCGTTCCATATCCTCCGGGAGCGACACGTCCAGAAGTTCCTGAAGCGACGGCACGGCCATCTTTACGGCGACGACTATAATCATTACCCCTATGGCGCAAGAGGCCAGCGGATCGAGTACGGTCCACTTCTGTCCGAGGACAATGGCGCCGCCTATCGCAAGGAGCGACCCCACCGACGACAGGGCATCGGAACGGTGATGCCAGGCGTTCGCAACGGTCACGGGGCTATCGACCTCCCGTCCGACCTTCACGGTGACCCGATACAGAATTTCCTTGGCGACGACGGACACCGCTGCGGCGGCAAGGGCAATCCAGCCGGGTCTCGGGAGCGTGCCGCCAGAAACCACGGAACGTATGCTTCTGATTCCTCCGGAAATAAGGTTAGCGGCCACGACAACAAGAATCACGCTCACAATCACCGTAGCGAGCGTCTCGAACTTGCCATGTCCGAACTCATGGTCGCGGTCCCGCCCTTTTGAAGATATGCGTATGAACACAAGCACCACGACATCGCTCATCAGATCCGACAGGGAGTGCACGCCGTCGGCAATCATCGCGGCGCTGTGCCCCAAGACGCCCGCGCAAATCTTAAATGCCGTCAGGACGAGGTTCACCACCGACCCCCAGAGAGTCACACGTGTCACACGTCGTTCGCGGGCAACTGCGGCGGCATCAAGCGGCTGAGCCTCCACCTTTGGAGAGTTATCTTTTGACATTAAGACCATAATCGCTTCATTTTTCCTGAATCCTTACCCTCGCAACAAGGGCTCAGATGAGGTATTTATCACTTGCGGAACTGGAGTCATTCAATGAAGTGCAGGTATTGCCTTCCCAATCATTCGCAGACAATGTCCCGAAAGAACTCCGGCCGGTGGTAGTCCGGAGAAGGCGTGTCAACCGGCGCCCATGTCACGAAATGAGGGGTCGAGAGACCGTCGCCGCACTTATAGAAATTGCCCCTGAGCCGCGCGCCTTGCCATGTGCTGATTTCACCGCCGAAAAGCGCACGGCACGGAATCGCCACGCGGAGAGTCCAGACATTGTCACCCTTTATCTCTTCAAAAGGCTTCCGCCCATAAGTTGATGAACTCAGCACACTGCAGAGAACATCCTTGGGAGCGTGTGCGGGGTCAAATCGCCCTGTGCGGCGCGACATACAGAGCGTCCCGATTGCATTCCACTCAAAGTTGTAGTAGTGCCCGCCGCCATCCGGCTGCACGAAGAACTCCACACAGCTGTCCCTATAGACATCGTTCCCGTCCGTCATTTCCAGCGCAGCCGTACACTTTTCACGGACGTGATATTCAAGAAAAAGGAACTCGTCGTTATGGAAAATGCGGAACGACACCTCCGGCTTATAGGGATATTCCTCCGCCCAGTTCAGACATTCGAGACGATTGTCAGGAAGCTTCGCGAACAAGGACTTGTCAGAAAGGATCTCGTGTATGGGGTCTCCGACCCTAAGGCGTGGAACTGTCAACATAATATTTTTTTATTATAATTTTAGAAATAATCCTCAAACCGGGACAATCTCATTGAACATCCTGCGATGCCAAGATCTGCCGCGACAAATATAGGACAAAATCGGGATTGCGCAAAATTCAAATCAGGTTACAGAGCACGACGGCGGTCATGGCCTCCACTACAACCGGAGTCCGAAGCGCGAAGCAGACATCGTGGCGGCCTCCGGCGGAGAGTTCCACAAGGCGTCTGCGCGAAAAGTCCCATGTCGTCTGCGGTCTGCTTATGGTGGAAGTCGGCTTGAAGGCGACACGGAAAAGCAGCTCGTTGCCGTTGGTGAGCCCTCCGTTCACGCCTCCGGCCCCGTTCTTCATCAGCCTGCCTTCCTGTCCGAACGGGTCGTTATGCTCGGAGCCGCGCATGGAGGAGGCCGCGAAGCCGTCGCCGAACTCCACGCCGCGCACGCCCGGTATCGAGAACACGGCATGGGAAATCAGCGACTCGACGGAGTCAAAATACGGCTCGCCTAGACCTACCGGAAGCCCCTTGACGCCGCACTCCACGACCCCGCCGAGCGAATCCCCGTCCGAGATGGCCTCGTCCAGGACACTCCGCCACCGCGACTTGTCCGGGGAACCGCCCATCATAATGAGTTCCGCATGAATCCGCACATCCGGAAGAGACCGCAGAAGAACCTTCTTCGCCACGACCCCTGCCGCCACGAGCGCGAGCGTCATCCTTCCGGAAAATATGCCTCCTCCCGTAAATGGAGGAAACTGCCGGGGTGAATCCACGCCGTACTGTTCCGGACGGGTGACATAGTCCACATGACCGGGACGGGGGACTTCGAGAAATCTGTCATAGTCCCCGGGACGTATGTTGCTGTTTATGAACTCAATGCGAAGCGGAGTGCCGTCAGTCACCCCGCCACTGATGCCGGAGGATATTTCCGGTTCGTCCGCCTCTGTCCGAGGGGTCGTCCCCTTCGCGCCGGGTCTGCGCCGGGCGATGTCACCGGCGAAGTCTGAAGCCGAGAGCGGAATGCCTGCCTCAACGCCCTTGATGAGCACGCCGAGCTTCGGCTCGTGAGAGCCGCCATATATCGTAATCCGGAATTTGTCGCCGAAAGTGTTGTGCATACACGTCATATTCTCATATTCCCGAATCCAGCATTCACACATATGCTCAGGTTCATTTCACCACGAAGCCGTCAAATGTCGCGATGAAATCAGGCCAAGACTTTGAAACACAGGATTCATCGTCAATCTCTACAGGAGCATCGGCGCCGAGTGAAGCGACCTTAAGAGCCATCACCATACGGTGGTCGTGACGTGAACTGAACTTGCCGCCCCTGAGCATCCCGCCGTTGAGAACTCGCCACGCCAGTGAGTGCCCGGTGATGACCAGTGCATCCGACGGCTCGTCGATTCCTGCCTCAACGCCCAATTTATCAAGCATTTCCATGATTGCGGCAGCACGGTCGCTCTCCTTATTGCGCAGACGGCTCACCCCGTAAATCCGGCTCCTGCCCTGGCAGAATGCGGCCAGCACGGAAACACACGGAAACAGGTCAGGACAATGTGAGACGTCGGCCTCGAACGCGAGCAGAGGAGCCTGCTGCACATGAATCTCGCCGTCGTCGCCGTCCAGCTGGGTGATGCTTGCCCCGGCAGCCATGAGTATGTCCATTATGGCGATGTCGGCCTGCAGCGAATTCGTGTCGAGCCCGTCTATGCAGGCCTTTCCGAAAATCGACGCGGCGACCATGACGGGCACGGCGGCACTCCAGTCTCCCTCGATGTCAAAGTCGGCGGCGACATACTTCTGACCGGCACGCACCTTAAAAATCATCTCTGTGCAGAGTGACCAGTCTCCGTCGGATTCGAGGAAGTCGCGGCCTCCTAGCATCTCGTTGGAAATCTTCACGCCGAATTTCTTGAGCACCTCGGCTGTCATGAATGTGTATGGAATACTCTTGGGATTCTCCACCAGCAGGGTCATGTTCCTGTCAACGAGCGGCATTGCCATCAGCAGCCCCGAAATCAGCTGGGACCCGCTCACGCCCGAGACCTCCGCCTTGAGTTCTGAAATGTGGCCGCCAACAGTCACTGGAAGCTTCTCTTCAACAGCCGCAGTCCTGACCCCAAGCCCGGCCATTATTTCTCCTGCTCCCGGCAGGCGGCGTCCGGCAAGGGTCTTTTCGCCGGTTATCCTCACATCCTGTCCGTCGGAAAGTTCCGCAGCAAGAGGAATCATCAGCCTCGCGAGCAGTCCTGACTCCCCGACATGGATTTCCTTCAGTTCCGGAAGGCAGCCTTCCGAGGCTCCGACACCGGTGATGACAAGATTGGTCTCGTCCCCGGCCTTCTCCCTTTCCACCTTTGCTCCGAGATGCTCAGCCACCCTGACCGCAGACTCCGAATCCTCACACGACGTGTAGTTGCGCAGGCGAGACGTGCCTTCTGAAAGTGCTGCGGCAATCACAGCCCTCTGGACGAAGCTTTTTGAAGACGGAACAATGACGTCGGCGTCGAAGAACGGAAGTCCACCATACACAGTGTCAGACATAGTCTCCGCCACCATCTGTCCCGGCGCGGCCGCATCCTCGGCAGTCAGCGCGGCGTAGGTGAACGGGGCGCCCTTCCTGAGACATTCCATTCGGGAGTCACGACCGGTCTCCCCCATACAGAACGCGATGAGACGCCCCTCCGTTGTCTCCGGTGCAGGCGAGGCATGGCGGCCGGTCTGAGGCAGAGCAAGGTATGACGGGTCATCATAGAGTGCAAGGACGCGGGCGGCATCCTCGGCGGAGTTCGCCGTTGTCACTATCTTCACGATGTCGGCTCCATGATACACACATTTCTCGACCACGGCCTTGAGAGCCTCGGTGGAGTCCGTCCCTTTGAAATCGTGGAACGAACGTATCAGCAGCGTTCCGTTATCCTCACAGGCAGACTTGACGCGCTTGAGGTTCTCCTTGGGAGCCTCTATCTCAAGGTCCGCATATGAAGCCCCCGCCTTTATTGCGGCAATCAGACGCTTTTCGCAAAGTGACGCTACGGCCACGGGGCTCATTTCCGGATGTCTTTTCGCAGTCTCCGCAATCCGGCAAGTGGCAACCAGAGGGATGTCGGCCGTAGAAAAAATCTCTTCTATCTCATCTTCACTGACATCGCAGAGGTCAAGGCGGATTTCAGCCATCCTGCACTCGTCCAGAGCGGCCAGAAGCTCATCAAAGTTCTTGTCTTTTAATACTGTACAAATCATGTTTTTGGTTTATTTTGGGTCTATTTTTGGTCTATATTTATCTTCTCATCGGTCACATACTCCAGTATGCTCCCTCTTCAAAATAATTCTGCCTTCAATAATCTGAGGTCATTTTTTATTGTCTGTCTCCACACGTTCAATCAAAGTTCTGTCGTCAATGTCATAATGTCTAATTTCACTATCCTCACAGTTCCTATGGCGGTCGGGAGGATAAAGTTTATCCTGTTGCCTTCGGCCTTCTTATCCTTGGACATGACCTCAGACATTTCCCTCATGCCGAACGGGCACTCGGTCGGAAGCCCGATGTCGCGGAAATCCGCCTCAATCCTCGAAGAGAGACCATTCTGGCAGGAAAACGCCATCCCGTCGTTGTCGGTCACCTTTCCGGACAGTCTCTCGGCAAGCCTTGCGGCCGCGACGATGCCGACAGCAACGGCCATACCATGAGGCCATTTCCCACAGGAGAGAGTCTCTATGGCGTGGGCGAATGTGTGCCCGAGGTTGAGAACCCGCCGGAGTCCGTGCTCCTGCGGGTCACGCTCCACTATCGAGGCCTTGATTTCGGCGGCCCTCGCGGCAAGGCGTCCGATGTCGGCCTCATGGATTCCGATTCCTGAACCACCCGTTTCTGCGGGCGCTGAACCGCCGGAGGCATCACCGGGCATTACTCCGGAGTGCACCCTCCCCGCCCTCAGGAGAGTCGCGGCCGCCCCATATGCCTCGGAATCCGCGATGATAAAAGTCTTGAGCATCTCGGCAATTCCACAAAGAAAAGCCGCGTGCGGAAGGGTGTGCAACGGCTCAGGATATATGTAGGTAAACTCCGGCTGCCGGATGATTCCCAGCATATTCTTGAAAGAACGGAAGTTCACCCCGTTCTTCCCGCCTACTGCGGCATCGACCTGGGCAAGGAGGGTCGTCGGGACAAAGGCGAAACGAACGCCTCTTTTGTATATTGAGGCGACAAATCCTGCTATATCCGTCGTGATTCCCCCTCCGATGCCGAGGACAAGTGCACTGCGGTCTGCTCCGAGTTCAAGCATATCCCCCGCTATCCCCTCTATCGTCGCCATCGTCTTGTTTTCCTCACTGGCATCTATCAGACTGATTCCCAATAGCTTGCCCATTCCGGCAGACCTCCCGCAGGAACTCAGTGGTTCGCCGGCAAGCCTTTCCGCGACGAGTCGCCCCACGCTATCCCAGACAGTGCAGTCACAGACAATCCACACCGCCCCGTAGCCGTCCAGCAACGGGAAAAGCGGTTCAAGGCTGTCCGCACGAACTATCCTGCATATTGTTTCTCTTTCCTCTTTCATACCATATCTTCCGATTGCGCCTGAATCATATTTCCATGAAGCAACGTAGCGACAAATTTATATTCAGTTTTAATCTTTTACAAATATATTTTCCACATTTTGCATTGGTATTTTGCGGTATCACAAGTTTTTTCTACCTTTGCAGTCCTTTCACAAGGAGTCTATCGGCGCACAAATTCGACGGGTCTTTGTCTGAATCTGCGAAAAATTGCCCGGATGGCGGAATCGGTAGACGCGCTGGTCTCAAACACCAGTGCCGCAAGGCGTGCCGGTTCGACCCCGGCTCCGGGTACTGTTTAAAATCCCCCTCCCGTCCCCCTTTTG
>DJPQ01000077.1:33357-35740 GCA_002439805.1 Bacteroidales bacterium UBA6408 | reverse complement strand
CATAGCGCTGCAGTGGCGAAGATTGCGGCGGACAGGGACTGTCCGGACACGGTGTTTGTTGCGGTCGAGGAGGGTGACGGAGGCGAGGTCGCCAAGTCTGGCACGAAGGTCAGGAACGCAAAGATACCACATAAAAGGCAACGGGAGGGAAACAGGGATGACGGGGACGGGAAGAACAGAGGCCGTCAGCCGCAGGGCAAGGGTGCAGAGGGAAGAGTCATTGAACGGAGGAGCGGAGCAAAAAGCGACGTCGGGACGAGGGTGCGGGAGAATGTGCCGAGGCGGAAAGTCGAGTCGTTCAGGTTCAACCCGAACACGGCGAGCGTTGAAGACTTGCAGCGGCTCGGATTTTCGCTCAAACAGGCGCAGTCGATAGACAAATACCGGATCAAGGGCGGGAGGTTCCGACGCAAGTCAGACTTCGCCAAGTCGTTTGTGGTTTCGGACTCGGTCTTCAGACGGCTGGAGCCTTACATCGACATTCCCAAACTCGACATCAATCTGGCGGACTCGGCGGCGTTCGACGCTCTGCCGGGCATCGGGGGATGGTTCGCCCGGCAGATGGTGGCATATCGGGAACGGCTCGGAGGGTATTCCTTTCCTGAGCAGCTGATGGAAATACGAAACTTTGACAGGGAGAAATTCGACAGACTGAGCGACCTGATATTCGTCTCGCCGCAGACGGCTGTCCCCTACCCCCTCTGGACGCTGCCGGAAAACGAACTGAAACGGCATCCGTACATCGGCGGGGCGGCACACGGAATTGTGCTGTACCGGAACTCGCAGCCGAAATCGCAGTGGAGCATCGATGCTCTGAAAAGGAACAGGGTTCTCACGGAAGAGGAAGCCGGAAAGCTGGGGCGATGCATAATCGAAGAACCTACGTAAAAACCTTACGCAAGTTTGGATTGGCAGCGAAAGTTTATGTCTTATGTGCCGATAAATTTGAGAACTATTTAATAACTTTGCAGACATAACAAACGCTGCACTCAAAGTGCATCATGGCGCGATGCCACAGTGCAGCGCGTAAAAATGGAAATAAATCAAACTAATACAATCAGATATGGCAAAAGAAGTTGAAGCACAGGAAAATGCCTCTGCGAACGCCGCGAAGCTCAAGGCTTTGCAGGCAACCATAGACAAAATCGAGAAGGACTACGGAAAGGGAACAATCATGAAGCTCGGCGACCAGCCGAAGTTCGAGGTGTCCGTGATTCCGAGCGGCTCCATCGCGCTTGACCACGCACTTGGAATCGGCGGCTACCCGCGCGGAAGGGTCATCGAGATTTACGGTCCGGAGTCCAGCGGTAAGACAACCCTCGCGATTCATGCGATTGCACAGGCTCAGAAACAGGGCGGAATCGCCGCAATCATCGACGCGGAGCACGCATTTGACCGCAGCTACGCGAAGAACCTCGGAGTCGATCTCGACACGCTGCTCATCTCACAGCCGGACAACGGCGAGCAGGCTCTTGAGATTGCCGACAACCTCATCCGCTCCGGCGCGATTGACATCATCGTCATCGACTCAGTGGCAGCCCTCACACCGAAGGCCGAGATTGAAGGAGAGATGGGTGACGCGAAGATGGGTCTTCAGGCCCGCCTCATGAGCCAGGCGCTCAGGAAGCTCACCGCAAACATCAGCAAGACCAACACCTGCTGCATATTCATCAACCAGCTGCGTGACAAAATCGGAGTGATGTTCGGCAACCCGGAGACGACCACCGGAGGAAACGCCCTCAAGTTCTATGCTTCTGTCCGTGTCGATGTGCGCAGAACCACCCAGATCAAGGACGGCGACGAGGCTCTCGGAAACAGGACCAAGGTCAAGATTGTGAAGAACAAGATGGCCCCTCCTTTCAAGAAGGCCGAGTTCGACATCGTGTTCGGCGAGGGCATCTCGCACGTCGGTGAGGTCATCGACCTCGGCGTCGAGTACGACATCATCAAGAAGAGCGGTTCATGGTTCAGCTACGGCGACCAGAAGCTTGCCCAGGGACGCGAGGCCGTGAAGCAGCTGCTTACCGACAATGTCGAGCTGTGCGACGAGATTGAGGCGAAGATTCGTGAGGCCCTTGAGAAAGTCCAGGACTAAATACGGGGCGAAGAAAAAGCGGATTGCTTCGTTGCAAAAGCCCTCGGAATCCTCACAACCGCCAAGGTTGCTCCGGTTCCGAGGGCTTTGTGCGCCTTGCACTCCATCTTTTTCTTCATCCCCTCTTCTCCTGGCATTATAGAAGCGTGAAAAAAAATAAACTGCCTCAGATTTGCCTTTGATTTTCGAGTATAGATTTCTTTTGGAAGAAGGAGTGTACTGGATGTACACGACTGATGAGAAAAGGAATCTAGGCCGAAAAGAATGAGAAAGATGATGCAGGTTATT
>DJPQ01000077.1:0-33206 GCA_002439805.1 Bacteroidales bacterium UBA6408 | reverse complement strand
TGCTCTTCCGGAGCGTCAGGATTGTTGTCAGGCCCCGGCTGGCCGCCGAACGGTCCCTGAGGACCGGCCTGAGGTCCCTGCTGCTGTGCACCCTTGGCCATCTCCTCGGATGCCGCGTGCCAAGCCTGCTCAAGCTCTGAGTTGTACCTGTCGATGTCGGCGATGTTCTGAGCCTTGACAGCTTCCTTGAGGGAATTCAGAGCGCTCTCGATTGCGGTCTTGTGATTTGCCGGAATCTTGTCGCCGAGTTCCTTGAGGTTCTTCTCGGTCTGGAAGCACATCGTGTCGGCATTGTTGATTTTGTCAATCCTCTCCTTCTCTGCCTTGTCGGCCGCCTCGTTTGCCTTCGCCTCGTCACGCATCCTCTTGACTTCTTCGTCTGAAAGACCTGACGAAGCCTCGATTCTGATTTTCTGCTCCTTGCCTGTAGCCTTGTCCTGCGCACTTACGTTAAGGATACCGTTGGCATCGATATCGAACGTGACCTCAATCTGAGGCACACCCCTCGGAGCCGGCGTAATGCCGTCAAGAACGAAGTTGCCGATGAGCTTGTTGTCCTTTGCGAGAGGACGCTCGCCCTGAAGCACATGGATATCAACCGCAGGCTGGTTATCGGCAGCCGTAGAGAACACCTCTGACTTGCGGGTCGGAATGGTGGTGTTAGCATCGATGAGCTTCGTCATCACGCCGCCCATAGTCTCGATGCCGAGAGAAAGCGGGGTCACGTCGAGGAGGACAACATCCTTCAATGACGCTTCGCCTGAAAGGATACCACCCTGAATGGCAGCACCGATAGCGACGACCTCATCCGGGTTGACGCTCTTGTTAGGCTCCTTCCCGAAGAACTTCTTCACGAGTTCCTGAACAGCAGGGATACGGGTCGAACCGCCGACGAGAAGCACCTCATCAATGTCTGAAGGCTGAAGACCTGCGTCTGCGAGAGCCTTGCGGCATGGTTCGAGTGTCCTCTCGAACAATTTGTCAGCAAGCTGCTCGAACTTTGCACGGGTAAGAGTCTTTACCAAGTGCTTTGGAACACCGCCTACAGGCATAATGTAAGGAAGGTTGATTTCAGTCGAAGTCTGGCTCGAAAGTTCAATCTTCGCCTTCTCCGCAGCTTCCTTAAGTCTCTGAAGAGCCATCGGATCAGCCTTGAGGTCGACACCGCCGTTCTCCGCAGCGAACTCCTGCGCGAGCCAGTCGATAATCACCTGGTCGAAATCATCACCGCCGAGGTGCGTGTCACCGTTGGTTGACTTAACCTCAAACATACCGCCGCCGAGGTCGAGGATTGAAATATCGAATGTACCGCCGCCGAGGTCGAATACGGCAATCTTCATATCCTTGTGCATCTTGTCAAGACCGAATGCAAGCGCTGCCGCAGTCGGCTCGTTCACGATACGCTTTACGTCAAGCCCGGCAATCTTACCGGCTTCCTTGGTCGCCTGACGCTGTGAGTCAGAGAAATATGCCGGAACTGTAATGACAGCCTCAGTCACATCCTGACGGAGATAATCCTCCGCAATCTTCTTCATCTTCTGAAGAATCATGGCCGAAATCTCCTGCGGCGTATAAAGACGTCCGTCGATATCGACGCGAGGAGTGTTATTCTCGCCCCTCACAACCTTGTAAGGCACACGCTCAATCTCCTTGGTGACCTGATCGTAGGTCTCGCCCATGAACCTCTTGATTGAGTATATTGTCTTGTGAGGGTTGGTAATGGCCTGACGCTTTGCAGGGTTACCAATCTTCCTCTCACCATTGTCGGTGAACGCAACTACAGAAGGCGTGGTTCTCTGTCCTTCCTCGTTGATGATTACGGTAGGCTCGTTGCCTTCCATCACGGCTACGCATGAATTCGTAGTACCGAGGTCAATACCAATAATTTTTCCCATAATATTTTCTCCTTTTTTATTTATCAAACTTAAAATTTCCGCCGCCCGTCCGGTTCGTGCCTTTCGGACGACGCAGGAGGAATAAACGAAACTTGTGCCACCGTACCGAAGCCCGATTTGTCGTGACATTTTGTCAGTTTTACGGAATATTTTCGCTATATTTAATGACAATTTGTAATTTTGCCGTCCGTCACGACATGACAGGAGCCGGGAATATCCGCCAAGTCCGGGAAATCGTCAGTGGAGGAAAACGGAAATTTCGGTGATATGCGGAGGAGGTGAGAGGAAATACACAAGGAACAAAAGTTATATATATGATTTACAGAGAATTGAGCGAGACCGAGTACGAAGACCTGAAATCGGGGATACTATATGAGGACAACCACATCATGATTGTCAACAAGAGATGCGGGGAAATCGTGCAGGGCGACAAGAGCGGCGACGAGCCGATAAGCGAGGCCTACAAGGCGTTCATAGCGCAGAGGGACGCGAAGCCGGGGCAGGTTTTCGTCGGCGTTCCGCACCGTCTCGACAGGCCGGTCAGCGGGATTGTCATTCTCGCGAAGACATCCAAGGCGCTCGAAAGGCTGACGGCGATGTTCCGGGACGGCAGCATCCACAAGACCTATTGGGCGCTCTCGTGCGCGGAGCCGCATCCGGCTGAGGGAGAACTCACGGACTGGATGGTTCGCAATGAGAAACAGAACAAATCCTATATATGCAAGATGCCGGGGCATGACAGCATAGGCCATATCACAGAAGATTGTCCAAGGCAGGATTTCGGGAAAGCGCCTCGGCCGGATGCCAAGCTTGCACGCCTGCGCTACCGTCTGGCCGGACGCACTCAAAGATATTTTCTTATTGAAGTGCAGCTGCTCACAGGCCGCCACCACCAAATACGCTGCCAACTTGCGAACATCGGCTGCGTCATCAAGGGCGACCTCAAGTACGGAGCCCCCCGCTCCAACGCCGACGGCGGAATCTGCCTCCACTCGCGCAGCGTGAGGTTCATCCACCCGGTAAAGAAAACGGAGGTGGTCGTAACCGCCCCCGTTCCTGCCTCATGGCCACAGGTCGAAATTTAAGGCTGGGTGTATTATCTGGTTCTTCCGGTGTAGGCCTCGTCTGTCGAATTGTCAATCTGAGACTTGAAGAAATCCTGCTGCGCCTTCCAGAGAAGCGGATTCCAATCCTTCGGCCCGCCGGAAATCTGTACGACCCAAAGCCTGAGCTGTTTCTTGTGCCAATTCACAGAGCAGCTCGTACCCCATGCGCCGCCGTGGCCGAACCATTCGTTCTCACCGTCCTTCACCGGGGCAGTAAGTCCGAGGGAATAGCCTTCCATCCCTTCCGGACGAGTGCTTACGGCAAGAATCGACTTTACTGTCTCTTCCTCGAGAATCCGGACGCCATTTTCTCCAACGCCAAGATTCATCAGCATCTTGTAGAATTTAAGCTGATCATCCACGGTTGTCCACAGACCGGCTCCGGCTGAGGCGAAGACATGAGAGTCGTTGTATGGGCGCTGCTGCCACGGGTTCTCCACAAGATGCTTCGCCGGAGCGTCCTTATAGACCTCGTACATCTCTATCTGATTCTTGAGCTGCCTGTCCGTTGGCCAGAACCACGTCGATTTCATCCCGAGCGGGTCAAGCACAGTCTGCTTCAGATACTGCTCCCATTTCATTCCGGTCACGACCTCGACTACGGCTGCGGCGATGTCAATGCCGGTGTTCGAATAGAGAACCTTCGTTCCAGGCTCAAACATTATCGGACTCGCCGCGGCCACTGACGCAATCTGCCTGAGCGGGCCGCCGCCTGACCAACCTCCGCCGCGCACGTCACGGCGCTTTGCGCTGCACTCGAACGGGAAACCGCCCGTGTGGTTGAGCACCATCCTGATTGTGAGGACATTATGCGCCTTCTTCAGGACTATGGTACTGTCAGTCTGCGTCTCCTGTATCCAAAGCGTGGCAAATTCCGGCAGATATTTCGACACCGGATCGTCAAGGCTGACATTACCCTCCTCGATGAGCTTCGCCACCGTCACTCCGCAGAAACCCTTAGTCTGCGAACACTGCATGAACACATTGTCGGTACGGATAGGCCTCTTTGCGTCAACGTCCGCATAGCCGAGGCAGCAGGTTTCCTGAACGCCGTCGCTGTAGAGCACGCTGATTGCGCCGGGAAGGATTCCCTTGTCCACTACCGGTTGAAGAGCATCGCGAACATAGCTCGTGCCTGAATCCTTGACCTTCTCACGCGCAGAGACGCTTGAGAGCGGAAGGAAAACTGAAATAAGTAAAAGAAAGAATGTCCTTTTCATCATAAAGAAATTATGCGATTATTTATAACTAATTATTACAAAATAATTTACCCCAGCAATGCCCTACTCCGCCGAAACGGCCTTGCCGTAGCAGTGACGGCACAGCGGCTCGTAGATGTCCTTCTCGCCGAGTTCCACCAGACTGCTGCTTTTGGAAAGGCGATGCGAGAACTGGGCAGGGCTGCCGCACTTCACGCAGATGGCGTGCACTTTCTGGACATCCTCGGCCACGGCCATCAGAGCCGGCATGGGTCCGAACGGTTTGCCGAGAAAGTCCGTGTCAAGTCCGGCTATGATTACACGGACTCCGGAACCTGCAAGTCTCTGGGCAACTCCGACAAGAGACTCGTCAAAGAACTGCGCCTCATCCACGCCTACAACATCAGCTCCCTTAGCCAGTTCAAGCATCTTTTCCGGAGAATCCACCGGGAATGAGCGTATGTGCTTGCTGTCATGGGAGACGACGTCCTCCTCCGAATAGCGGACATCTATGCAAGGCTTGAACATGGCGATTTTCTGGTTCGCGAACTGGGCGCGCCTGATTCTCCTGATGAGTTCCTCTGTCTTGCCCGAGAACATCGAGCCGCAGATGACCTCTATTGAACCTGCGGTTTTTGCTTTTTCAAGAAACATTTCCGTGATTATTTGTCGTATTTTATCTAATTTTGCGGTTTGCAGTTGCAAATATAGACATTTGAAAGGAATAAATTGCCTCGGATTGAGGATTATTTTTTGAGTATGGAAAATAAGCAGACGCAGTTTTTGAATGACATTCTGGCGCAGATACGGTCGCTGAAAAATCAGTTGGAGAAGTTGGAGTCAACGGTCTCAATGTACATCGGCAGCGCGGTATCCGGCGATGTTCAGGGAAATGATGCCTTCGACGAGGACCTGCCGGAAGCAATCGGTGAGATTCCTGTGCCGGCCGGGGTCAAGACTAAGCCGGAGGAGACGCCGGTGCCGACGGACGAGGAAGACCTTCCTGAAGCTGCTGTTCCGGAAGCGGAGACAGTCCACGAGGAGAATACAGTCCGTAGGGAGAAGACAGTCCGTGGGGAGGCGACAGTCCACGAGGATGAGACTCCGGTCATCAGCCTTTCGGGGACTTCCGAAGAGCCCGACCTGCCGGTGTTCGGGATTGAGGTTGATGACGAGATTGACGTGGTTCCCATCGGAGAGGCGCACGCTGCGACAGGAGCCGTCATGGACATGATGGCAGAGAAGGAAAGCTGGAGAACGGACATTCCCGGCTCAAGCGTGAGCGACATCCGCAGCGCGATTTCCCTGAACGACCGCATACTCTTCATAAACACGCTCTTCCATGAAGACCCGATTGCCTTCAAGGACACGCTGTCGGCGCTTAACGCCATGCCGTCCTTCGACGAAGGGGTGAAGTACATCAGGGAGCGGCATCCTGAGTGGAACACGGAGTCGGACGTCGTCTATAGGTTCATGATGGCGGTGAGACGCAAGCTGAAATAGCGGCCGGCATCGGCCCAAGCCGGAAAACGCCGCGAAACTGTAACGGAAAACGAAGAAGATGGCAGGAATATTATACATAGTCCCGACACCGGTCGGCAACCTTGAGGACATGACCTTCCGCGCCGTCCGCGTGCTGAAGGAAGCGGACCTGATTCTCGCGGAAGACACTCGGACAAGTTCCGTGCTGCTCAGACACTACGACATCCGCGGACGCCTTGAGTCCCACCACAAGTTCAACGAGCACAAGACGGCCTCCGTCATAAAGGACAGGATTCTCGCCGGGCTCAATGTCGCGCTCATCAGCGATGCCGGCACCCCGGGGATTTCCGACCCGGGATTTCTTCTTGTGAGAACCTGCGTCGAAGAAGGCATCGAGGTTTTCACCCTGCCCGGAGCGACCGCCTTTGTCCCGGCGCTTGTCAGCTCGGGATTCCCATGCGACCGTTTCTGCTTCGAGGGCTTCCTTCCGGTAAAGAAGGGGCGGCGGACAAAAATTGCCGAGCTCGCGGAGGAAACCCGCACGATGATTTTCTACGAGTCCCCATACCGCCTCGTGAAGACCCTTGAGCAGTTCGCCGAGCGTTTCGGCCCGGAGCGCCGCTGCTCCGTGGCAAGGGAAATATCCAAGATTCACGAGGAGCACCGTCGCGGCACTCTCACGGAAGTCGCGGCCTGGTACCGGGATCACGAGCCCAAGGGCGAAATCGTAATCATAGTCGCCGGAAAGGAACAGCCAAGAAAATCCGCAAAAGACACGGGCGACGAATACGCGGAAGAATAAAATCCATAGCCTATTTCAAGACAAAGTCGCTGATGTTCTTGATGCCGGTCATACCGTAGTAGGACTCGACTATGTCTCCGCAGAGGAGCACCTGCCGGCCGAGCATCTGAGGGTTATCGACGAGATTAAGGTCGTCACGGACATCGCCGTCGGGCAACTGGACGGACAGGCAGTTTTCGCGTGAGGTCACGGACGAGCGCGGTCCGAGAAGAATGTTGCTCCGCGACTTGAACGGGGGCGTGAAGCTTGCCTTCGCCGAACTGAGATCTCCGCCCACTATGCAGCCGCCGACCCACACCTCGGTCTCTCCGATGCATTCCCTCGCCATTGAGATGGTCATCGCGTCCTCCTCCGAGCCGCCGGCTCCGGATTGTTCGTCGCCGGACGGAGTGTCCCCCGACGAACCACCTGATGCCCCGCCGCCAATCACATAAGTCCCGGAAATCCAGTTCTTCGTCGTATCTACGGCAATCCTGATTCCGTCCGCCGCCTGTCCGGCAGAGGACGCGGAACCCGAAACCTTGACTGACAGCTTCAACACATCCCCGGCCGAGAGCCGGCGCGTGACCAGAGTCCTTCCCCCATCGTCATCAAGCATCAGCAGGCTGACCTTTCCGGGCCGGAAATAGGCAATCCGCTTCTCTGTGTATGAATAGGGCAGCCGTCCGTCATCGGACTTCACGAACAGACTCGACTTGGGATACTGAGTCAGAAAACCTGAAGCGATGTTGAGACAAATGCCGCAGTTCATCAGCGTGCAGTTGAGCTTCACGCCTATCACCTTGCCGGAAGGAACCACCACGCACTGCTCGTCCCCATATTGCGGCGAGGAGAACGCCGGGGTCCTGAAATCGGAAGACACGGCCCTGACAGTGTAGCTGCCGGCCGGCAGGTCGAACTGTTCGGGGGAGTCTCCGTAAAGGCCGCTGTAAATCACATTGTCACGGGAGTCCTTCAGCTCAAGGATGAAGCTGCTGGTGTCGATGTTCTCCGCCACCGCCCTGGTCTCCACGACCGCCTCCCTGTCAAAGCCCAGCCGCAGGCCTGACGTCCCGGCGGTTCCGGGATTTCCACCCGTCTCCTCACCCGGCACAGAAAACAGCGAACAGGAATAAGACAGCAAAGAGCCCAGAAGGCAAGAGGCAAGGAGCGAAAATCCGCAGGCAGTCCGATTGTAACTTTTCATATATGCACAGTTTAGAAAAAATTTCTCTTTCACCCGCGCCCCCGGCAGAAAAAAATGAACACGAGGTGACACCCGAAGAAAGAAGCGCCGCAAATATATGTCAAGCAACAATGCACGACCCTCAAAAAAAGAAAAACTTTCGTTTCTTTTTTTAGACTATCTCAAAATAAAATTACAAATCGGCCTTCCACATAGGTAGGAAGCCGATTCGTAAGTTCAAAATCTTTGGTTTTTCAAGGCAGGCATTTCGTCATGAAAGAACGAAATACCCGAAAGGCCTACGTCTGATCCACCTTGCGGATCTTCGCATAGCGAAGCAGCAGAATCTTCTCTCCGAAGTCGTCGAAACTGATTGTCGCCTTGAGGTCCGGAGCCTTTCCCTCCAGACTTTTTATCGTACCGAGGCCGAAACGGCTGTGCTCAACACGCTGCCCGGCGCGGAGCTCGGCAATCGGAGTCGGCACGAAACCAGCGTCCGGCACTCTCGGAGGCACCGGCTTGTGGAACGGGGTAGGAGAAACCGCCGAGCGCGGCGGCGTCACAGAAGCGGAACGCGCCGCAGAGGGAAACCCGCTGCCGGCTGCCGGCCTGCGGGACTCAGTATATACCTTGCCCGAACGGCCATACTCATTTGCCGAGCCTCCGGAAGCATAACCGCCACGAGGCCTCCTTCCATCGGAAGTTTCTCCGCCGTAGCCGCCAGGTCGTCCGGATGAACCGCCGGAACGCCCCCAGAAGGACTTTCCGCCGCCCCAGCCGCGGGTCGGAGCCAAGTCGTCATCGGAATCGTCATCCGGCTCAATCGGATTCGCTATGAACTGCCTGTCAATCTCCGTTATGAAGCGGCTCGGCGCATTCGACTCGGACTTTCCGTTGCGCATCCTCGTCGTCGCGAAAGAGAGCGACACCTCCTTCTTGGCACGGGTGACGGCAACATAGAACAGACGCCTTTCCTCCTCCACGTCGCTCTCAGAAGCCAGAAGGCCACCCGAAGGAAAGAGGTTCTCCTCCATCCCGGCGATATAGACATAAGGAAACTCCAGACCCTTTGAAGTGTGGACGGTCATAAGCCCGACACGGTTGGCCGTCTCCTCGTCGCTCACGTCGGCGGCACTTATCAGAGTTATGTTTTCCAAGTATGAACTGAGCGTAACCATAGGATAATCACTCTCTTTCAGGTCATCCTGCGACATGATTTTCTCCTCGGCAATCATATCCTCCGCATACTCGGCATTCCTCTCCTCGATAAATAGCTTGATGCCGTTGAGCAGCTCCTCGATGTTCGCGAACCGCGACTGCCCCTCGACGGACACATCGGACTTGAAGAAAGCCCACAGACCGCTGTCCTTCAGCACGGCGTCCGCCACCGTCCATGCATCTTCCGTGGCCGCCCTCACCGAATTCTTCGCAATCTGGTCACAGAACGCGCGAAGCCTCGTGACTGCGGCCGCCTTGAGTCCGTAAGTGTCAAGGTCAGACTCATATACAGCCTTGAAAAGCGTCGTCCCATGATTGTGCGCGGCTGCAGCAAGAGCCGTAATCGAAGTGTCCCCGATTCCTCTCGCCGGCTTGTTCACGATTCGCCTGAAACTCTCGTCGTCGTTGATGTTCACCGTCAGCTTGAGATACGCCATCGCATCCTTCACCTCGGCCCTGTCATAGAATGAATTTCCCGAATATATCTTATAGGGAACGTTTCTCTTGCGAAGCGCCTCCTCCAGGGCACGGGACTGCGCGTTCGTCCTGTACAATATCGCGAAATCCTGATACTGAGCGGATTCACTGCGAAGCGTCGCCATAATCGAAGACACGATAAGCATCGCCTCCTCCGTCTCCGTATATGCCTTGATGAGATGAATCTTCTCCCCCTCGTCGCCCTTCGAATAACAGACCTTCGGAATCCTCGCGGAGTTCTTGGCTATCAAGGAGTTGGCGGCATTCACGATTGTCTGCGTGGAGCGATAGTTCTGTTCGAGTCGGAAAATTCTGCACCCCGGATAATCCTTCTGGAAGTTGAGGATGTTCTCGACCCTCGCCCCCCGGAATCCGTAAATCGACTGGGAATCGTCGCCTACGACACATATGTTCTTATGAAACGCCGAAAGTTTCCGGAGTATGATGTACTGCGCCATATTCGTGTCCTGATACTCATCGACGAGGATATACCGGAACATATCCGCGATTTCTTCATACGATTTCGGCGAGTCGCGCAGGAGTATGTTCATGTTCAGGAGAACATCGTCGAAATCCATGACTCCGGACTGGCGGCACTTCTGCGAATAGAGAGTATATATCTCATTGATTCTCGGCATCTTGCGACGACGGTCCTGCTCAATGGCATTCGGACTCTCACGATATTTCGCGTCGGTCACGAGATTGTTCTTCGCGTATGAAATCCGCGACTGCACGTCCTTCGGCTTATAGACCTTTTCATCGAGCTGCATTTCCTTGAGACAAGTCTTTATGAGGCGGATGGAATCGTCTGTGTCATATATCGTGAAATCAGGCCTGTAGCCTATCTCGGCGGCATAATCGCGGAGCAGGCGGATGAAAATCGAATGGAACGTTCCCATGTAGAGACGACGGGCCTTGCGGGCACCGACCATGAGCGCGATTCTCTCCTTCATCTCCTTCGCCGCCTTGTTGGTAAAGGTCAGGGCAAGAATCTTCTGCGGCTCACATCCGAGACTGAGGATATCGGCGATGCGGCAGGTCAGAACCCTCGTCTTCCCCGAACCCGCGCCCGCCACTATCAGCACCGGCCCTTCAACACACTCAACTGCCTGTTTCTGAACAGGATTCAACCCCTCCAAGGCCGAACTCAGACTGTTTTCCATTTACTTGATTCTTTATTTGTTTTTGGAGTGCGAATTTAGCAAAAAAATGCGTATCTTCGCGGCGGTTTTTTGAAAATAAAAAATTATACTCAAAAACGTTTTATAATGTCAAACAACATCTATTTGAAAAAGGGTCTGAACATTCCTCTCGAAGGAGCGGCGGCCCTCAACACCAGAAAGGTGATTGCCCCGGACATTATCGCGGTCAAGCCTACCGACTTCCGGGGGCTTGTCCCGAAGCTTCTTGTAAGGGAAGGCGATAAGGTGCTTGCAGGCACGCCTGTGATGGCGGACAAGATGGCGCAGGACATTCTCTTCGCATCGCCGGTCAGCGGTGAGGTCGTGGAAATCGTCCGAGGCGAAAAGAGAAAGTTGCTTGAAATCCGCATCAAGGCGGATCAGACGCAGGAGTATGTTGACTTTGGTGCGAAAAGTGTCGCGGATCTCGACGGCGAGGCTGTCAAATCCGCCCTTCTCGAAGGCGGCCTCTGGCCGGCGATCATCCAAAGGCCATACGGCATCATCGCCAATCCTGAGGTCAAGCCTAAGGCCATCTTCGTTTCAGCGTTCAACACGGCTCCGCTCGCGGCGGACATGGAGTATGTCCTCAGGGACGAGTTCGCCGACATCCAGGCGGGAGTGAATGCCCTCAACAAGCTGACCGACGGCGGCGTCCATATGTCATTCGACAGCGCGAACTATGCCGGGACACCGTTCCACAGGCTTGAGAACATCATCCCGCACACATTCACCGGCAAGCATCCTGCTGGCAACGTCGGAGTGCAGATTCACCACATCAGCCCGATTCGCAAGGGCGAGACGGTCTGGACCGTCTCAATGGTGCTGCTCGCCGCTATCGGAAAGCTCTTCCGCACGGGAAAATATGACGTGAGGAGGAAAATCGCGATCACCGGCCCGCGTGCCGTTGAGCCGGCATATGTGAGCTGCGTACCGGGAATGTCGATGAAGGAGTTCGCATGGTTCTATCAGGAGCCGGAGAACCTCCGTTTCATCAGCGGCGACGCGCTTTCCGGCACTTCTGTCGGCATCGACGGATTCCTCGGATTCTTCGACAATCAGGTGACCATCCTCAAGGAAGGCAACGAGTACGAGATGTTCGGATGGGCGAAACCGTTCAGGACCAGCCAGTTCAGCACGTCGCACACCTACTTCTCATGGCTAACGCCTAAGAAGAAGTACGATCTGGACACCAACCTCCACGGAGGAGTCCGCGCGTTCGTGGTTTCCGACGTGTATGGAAAGGTTCTCCCGATGCACCTCTTCCCTGTCTATCTCGTGAAGGCCTGCCTTGCACAGGACATCGAAAAGATGGAGAAGTTCGGAATCTATGAAGTTCTTCCGGAGGATTTCGCGCTCTGCGAATATGTCGATCCGTCAAAGATTGAGATTCAGTCAATCATCGAGGACGGAATATCTCTCATGTTGAAGGAAATGGCTTAAAGGAAAGATTATGAACGCATTAAGAAAATATGTTGACAAAATCAAGCCTACCTTTGAGAAAGGTGGAAAGCTTGGATTCCTTCATTCGACGTTCGACGCATTCGAGACATTCCTCTTCGTCCCGAACACCGTGACCCGCAAGGGCTCGCACATCAGGGACTGCGTCGACCTCAAGAGAGTGATGATAATCGCAGTGCTCTCCCTCGTTCCGGCGCTCCTCTTCGGAATCTGGAACACGGGCTACCAGCACTCTGTGGCATACGGCCTTAACTGGGGCTTCTGGCCGATGGTCGGATACGGCATCGTGAAGATTCTTCCGCTCTATCTGGTATCCTACATCGTCGGCCTGGGGATTGAATTCACATCCGCACAGCTTCGCGGACATGAGGTGAACGAGGGCTACCTCGTCTCCGGAATGATCATTCCGCTCATCGTGCCTGTCGATGTTCCGCTCTGGATGCTCGCGCTTGCAGTGGCGTTCGCGGTCATCTTCGGCAAGGAAGTCTTCGGAGGCACAGGAATGAACATCTGGAATCCTGCGCTCCTCGCGCGCGCGTTCCTCTTCTTCTCATACCCGAGCAAGATGTCAGGCGACACCGTGTGGGTGGGCGGCCTCGGAGCGGGCAACAACGCATGGTGCGCGGGCAACGGTCTGGTTGACGGATTCTCCGGGGCGACTCCGCTTGCGAACGCATCTGCGGAAGGCCTTGCGGAACACGGCTACACGCTCCTCAACATGTTCATCGGGAACATCCCCGGCTCAGTCGGCGAGACGTCCGTGATAGCAATCCTCCTCGGAGCGCTCATCCTCGTCTTCACGGGAGTCGCTTCCTGGAAGATTATGGTGTCTTCAATAGCCGGCGGCCTCGCAATCGGATACCTCGGCTATGCCTGCGGCGCGACTGACCTTCCGGGCTACTACCAGCTCGTCATGGGCGGCTTCCTGTTCGGCTCCGTATTCATGGCGACCGACCCTGTAACCTCCGCTCAGACCGAATGCGGCAAGTGGATCTACGGATTCCTCGTCGGTGCCCTTGCGGTCACGGTAAGGCTCTGGAATCCGGGATATGCAGAGGGAATGATGCTCGCGATACTCCTGATGAACACTTTCGCGCCGCTCATAGACTACTGTGTGATCGAATGCTCCATCAAGAGGCAGAACAAGAAAGTAAAAATCGCTTAATACCTATATAATATGAATACTAACAGCAACGTATATACAGTTATATATTCAACCGTTCTCGTGGTTGTGGTGGCGGCGATTCTCGCTTTCGCGGCGGAAGGCCTCAAGGACAAGCAGAACGAGAACGTGAAGCTTGAGACCATAACCAAGGTGCTCACCGCCGCGGCCCAGGCCGACGATAATTTCTCAATCACTGAGGACACGGACATCCTTGCAACATACAGGGACAAGGCTGTGGACGCCTACTACATTGACTGCGACGGCAACAAGGTCGGAGAGTCCATGAATCTTGGAAAGGATGACCTCAAGGCAATTCAGGTCGCCTCCACCTCAGACCTGAAGAAACAGAACGATATCATCAAGAAGGTCGAGGCAGGCAACGCCGACGCCGCAAAGGAGCTCAGGCTTCCCGTCTATATCTTTGACATTGCAGGCAAGACGGTTACGGTAATCCCGTGCTATGGTGCGGGTCTATGGGGCCCGGTCTGGGGCTACCTCGCGTTCGACGAGGACGGCCGCACTTTTGACGGGGCCATCTTCGACCACAAGAGCGAGACTCCGGGTCTGGGCGCAAAGATTGCCGAAGAGCCGTTCTACGGTCAGTTCAAAGGTCACAAGCTCACTGACGACGGTCATTTCGACGTCGTCAAGGGCGGCGCTCACGGCGACATTCACGGCGTGGATGCAATCTCCGGAGCGTCAATCACCTCAAAGGCTGTCGGCACTACAATCAACACTTGGGTGAAATACTATCTTCCTTATCTCAACGGCATCGCGGCCAAGAAAGCCGCCGCTGCCGAAACTGAAACGAACGACGAGGCCGCAGAAGAGGCTGCTGCCGAGGATGTAAAAGCGGAGGAATAAGGTTATGAAAGATTTTAATTTGAAGGAAACATTGCTCAACCCTATATTCAAGGGTAACCCTGTCACTGTCCTTGTGCTCGGTATCTGCTCTTCGCTTGCAGTGACCGTACAGCTCAAGGGTGCGCTCGTGATGGCGCTTTCAGTGACAATCGTGACCGGGCTCTCCAGCTTCGTGGTGTCAATGATGAGGAAGTCGATTCCGAACCGAATCCGAATCATCGTTCAGCTTGTGGTCGTGTCCCTCATGGTGATTCTGGTCGATCAGGTGCTCAAGGCATACGCCTACAGCATAAGCAAGACGCTGTCCGTATATGTCGGACTCATCATCACGAACTGTATCGTCATGGGCCGCATCGAGGCCTTCGCGCTCGGGAACAAGCCGATTCCGTCACTCCTTGACGGTCTCGCCAACGGAGCCGGCTACGGAATGATTCTCATCATCGTGGCATTCTTCCGTGAACTTCTCGGAAGCGGCACGCTCTTCGGATTCAGAGTCATCCCGGAGGCATTCTACAATGCCGGCTACATGAACAACGGTCTCGTAATCCTGCCTCCTATGGCCCTCATCCTCCTCGGATGCATCGTCTGGGTACAGCGCTCGATTCAGAAGGATCTTCAGGAGAAATAACGACAAACTCAGTTAATTATGGAATATATAAGCTTATTCGTAAAGTCAGTCTTCGTTGACAATATGATTTTTGCATACTTCCTCGGCATGTGTTCATACCTGGCAGTATCAAAGAACGTGAAGACAGCTTCCGGACTGGGTGCCGCTGTTATCTTCGTGCAACTTATCACGCTTCCGATAAACTACCTTCTCAACAAGTACGTGCTCGCTCCGGACGCGCTCATTCCGGGCGTTGACCTCAGCTTTCTGAGCTTCATCGTGTTCATCGCGGTGATTGCGGCAATCGTGCAGATAGTCGAGATGGTGGTCGAGAAGTTCGCTCCGGCCCTCTACTCGCAGCTCGGAATCTTCCTCCCGCTCATCGCGGTGAACTGCGCGATTCTCGGAGGCTCCCTCTTCATGCAGGAGAAGGATTTCGCGAACCTCGGAGAGGCGACGACCTACGCGCTCGGTTCCGGCTTCGGCTGGTTCCTCGCAATCGTCACCCTTGCGGCCATCCGCGAGAAGATGGCATACTCAAATGTCCCTGCACCTCTGAAAGGGCTCGGAATCACATTCATCACAGTGGGTCTGATGGGTATGGCGTTCATGACATTTATGGGAATTCAACTTTAATCGGAGGAAAGGTATATGGGAAATGAAATGATAAATACAATTCTCGGAGCAATGGCGGTGTTCACCGTCGTGACGCTCATCCTCGTGGCTCTCCTCCTCATCATCAAGACATGGCTGACTCCTAAGGGAACCGTCAAGATAAGCATCAACGACGGAAAGAAGGAAGTCAATGTAACTCCGGGCAGCGACCTGCTCCACACACTCGCCGGCGAGAAGATTTTCCTCCCGTCAGCCTGCGGCGGAAAGGGCAACTGCGGTCAGTGCAAGTGCCGTGTGCTTGAGGGCGGCGGAACAATCCTCCCTACCGAGGTGGGCTTCTTCAACCGTAAGCAGATTAACGACCACTGGAGGCTCGGCTGCCAGGTTAAGATCAAGGAAGACATGAAGATTGTCATCCCCGACTCGGCCCTTTCAGTCAAGAAGCTCGAGTGCGAGGTAATCAGCAACGACAATGTCGCAACCTTCATCAAGGAATTTACTGTGAAGCTCCCGGAAGGCGAGCATCTTGAGTTCAAGAGCGGCGAGTATATCCAGATTGACATTCCGGCATACGAGCTGGATTTCAAGGACATCGCCGTTTCGGACGAGTACAAGGCAGACTGGGAGAAATACGGATTCTTCAACCTCCATGCTTCCAACCCCACGCCGACTGTCCGCGCATACTCAATGGCCTCTTATCCGGGCGAGAAGGGCATAATAAAGCTCAACGTGCGTATCGCGACGCCTCCTTTCGACAGGAGCGTTCCGCGCGAACTCGGGCCGAAGCTTCTTCCGGTGAATCCGGGCATCGGCTCATCCTATGTGTTCACGCGCAAACCCGGCGACAAGGTCATCATCAGCGGTCCTTACGGAGAGTTCCTTCTTCCTGAGAACGACCCGGACTCACAGGAATACATCTTTGTCGGCGGCGGCGCCGGAATGGCTCCTCTCCGCAGCCATATCATGGAGCTCTTCAAGACCCGCAAGACAAGGAGGGAGGTTCATTTCTTCTATGGTGCGCGTGCCCTCGTCGAGGCATTCTATCTCGATGACTTCGCGCAGATTGAGAAAGAATTCCCGAACTTCCACTTCCACCTTGCCCTCGACCGTCCGGATCCGGCGGCTGATGCAGCGGGCGTGAAGTATGTGGCAGGATTCGTCCACAATGTGATGTACGAGACCTACCTCAAGAATCACGAGGCTCCGGAGGACATCAAGTACTTCATGTGCGGCCCGCCTATGATGGTCAGCTGCGTGAACAAGCTGCTTGACTCGCTTGGAGTACCGCCGGAGAATATCCTGTACGACAACTTCGGCGCATAGGGAAAAATTGCAGAAGCAGCACGTCTGCTGCGTTGCGGGGCTTGATGAAATCCTCACAACCATCAGGTTGCTGCGGTTTCACCTTCACCCCCGCCTTGCATCCGCACCGCTTCCGCAATTTTTCCTCCCAGCAACTGATACAACTAAAAATCCCGCTTTGAATTGAATCAGAGCGGGATTTTTGTACAAAGGACTAATTGCCCACAAAACACATAGGCGGGAATGCTGAAAGTCAAATTGATGTAATAAGGACTACTCGCTTCCCACAAGAGACACAAATCAAATTAGCTTGCTGAAGCGGTCGGGGATGCGGACGACTATGTCGAGATTGAACATCGCCGGCTTGTTCCAGGCATAAGGCGGGCGGACGAAAGTCTGGATGAGACGGGCGACGACAGTCCACTTGTCGAAATCGCGGGCCGGGCCGTCAGTCACCACGCGAATTGTGCGGGAACGCTTCCGCAGATGCCGCTCCCAGCCGTCGGCCAGACGATCCTTGTCGGCAAAGCGCGCCTGAATCCGCGCCATATCAAAATAGCCGCAGTGAAACAGATACAGATCCTTGGCAATGTGGAAATTATGCCCCTTGACGCGGTGAAAGCCCCTGCCCCACCTGACCGGGGCCGAAATTATCGAGGCCTTCGTGTATCTCGTGCAGAGAAGTCCATATTTTCTCTGCGTCAAAAACGGCTCTGTCCCATCGATGTCGCCCTCTTCCCCGAGTTTCTGTCCGAGGTCTATCCCGAGCGGGGAAAGGCAAGGGGAAATCCTCGCCCCAGAGAGATATTCGGCAAGCGAAAGCCCGGTATTCGGGTCGGTCACGATATATTCATCAGCATCGGTACCGATGACGATGTCATACTCCTTCAGAAGATCAGCGGCCTTGGCTCCGAGAATGTCTATACGCCTCTTGTCGCCTTCCACGACACTGCCCTGACGTCTCTCGTGCATCTCGGCATTGACTCCGGTGCAGAAACCAGGGACGGGCTGGTCGGTTCCGTCAAAGAGGACGAACAGATTATCCCGTCCAAGTTCACGACCATAGTATTTCACCCATTTTTCGAGGTAGAAATCATCATTGCGAACCATCGTGAGCGCACAAATCCGTTTTGCATTACTCATAAGCCGGCAAGTTTTCGATTTATCATCTTACAGTCGCCGCAAGGCTGGAGCCGAAATGCGGTCAATGCTTTTCCATATACTTGAGGAGCACCATGCGGATGTTGTCCGAGATGCGCTTCGCCGTGTCTGAAGTTTCTTCAAGAGCCTCGGCGATGTTCTTGTATTTCATGAGTTCAATCGGGTCTGTCTCGTGCTGGAATATGTAGCCTACATATTCCTCATAGGTTTCGTCTGCGGCGTGCTCAAGTTCCGTAATCCTGTCGCACTGGCTGATTATCTGTGAAAAGTTGTCCTTGAAGCTGCTCAGATACTGAATCAACTCCCCGAGGGCATCGGCGCTCGACATAATGTAGGCCGCCATGTCCTCAATCTGAGAATCAATCCTCTTGGGAAAATAGAGAAGAATGGACTTGGCTGAGGCGTTTATCTTGTCTATGAAATCATCCACCGACATCGCCACGGTCTGGAGGTCAGTCCTGCTCACCGGGACAATGAGCTGCCCGTAAAGGTCCTCGTATATCTCGGCGAGAAGAGCGTCCGCCTGCACCTCGTAAGTCTTTATCATATTCTCGCAGTTGAACCACTCGTCCTTGTCGGTGGTCTGCATCATGCGGACGAGAATTGATGAGGCCGCCTTTATGTATTCGGCCTGCTTCATGAAAAGAGGCATATACTTCCTCTTCTTCGCAAAGAATCGTCTGAAAAAAATCATATCCCTGTCATTGTAACGCCCAAAGTTACATTTTATTTCCGTCAAAAGAAATAACCACCACTTCTCGTGCGACTGTTTTTGATATAAAGGCACACGAAAAACCTCAAAAAAAATTTATCGATTTCAAAAAAAAAGAAAAAATCCATATTTCTTTTTTCGATTCTTGCGATTGTCAGGAAAGTCCTCCATAGATTTGCATCCGTCAAAAAAAATGTGACGCAGCATATGAACGCATACAACGAATACATACAACCAACCTTCTTCAACCAGGGCCGGTCATCGGTTTGCCAACTTCACAGGGTCATCTATCCTTTTCTGGCATTTCTGTCTATTGCTTGCCTGCCGGCCCATTTCTTCTCATGCTCAAAGGTCATCGTGCCTGCATACGAGAAAAAAATGGAAACCGGCGAAAACAGCAGAAGCGCCGTCAGGCTCATGATAAAGGGCGGAGACGGACTCAGGAGACGAAGCTGCGACGTGCTCATATATAATGCCGACAAATTCGGGCGGCTCGACTCGTTCACGCATTTCGACGGAAATCAGGAAGAGCTGCAGGTGTCCTCGGGTGAGGGGAAGAAGACGGCCGTAGTAATCTGCAACGCGCCGGAAGGCAGCCTGCAATGGGAGAACATACTCACGATGCAGTCGCTCTCGGGGGTCTGCTTTGAACTCGAAGCCGAGGATGCCTCCTCCCCGATACTTGTGGGGAAGACGGATTTTGAGGCCGGGGAAAGCGTCGCGGTCATGTTCAGACCTCTGATGGCGAGAATCTGCCTGAAGGAACTGAGCTGCGATTTCAGGGGCACTGCCTACCAGTTCGAGGAACTGACGGATGCAAGGGTTTATCTGACAAACGTGAATGCGGACTGCAGCGTCACGGGAGACGGACGGCGTGGAAGCCGCTTCATAAACAACGGAGGTTGGAATGAGTCCGATGCCGTAAAGTTCCGCTCGCGGGAGATATTGTGCAGGGAGATAGAGGGAGACATCGGAATGGACGCAAGACAACTGAATCTGGAACTTTACTGCTACCCGAACCTCGGCAGCGTGGAATCATTCGGACAGCCGTTCACGAGGCTCGTGATAGAGGGATGCGTCAAGGGGCACAGATGGTACTGGCCTATAAGCATCAACGGACTCGGGGACGGCGGAATACGCTCCAATGACAGCTACTGTCTGAAGGTGCGCCTGCGCAGGAGCGGGACGGAGGACCCGGACTTCGCGATAAGGATGGACAGGGAGGAACTTGTAATGGAAATCGAGAAATGGGACGAGAAAGAAAATTATGTCGTGGCTTTTTAGCTGTTGTCATAACTACTGTTTTGTGTTTATTGTTCGTCAGCGGTTGCACGGAGCACCACGGAATCGGTTCCCTCCGTGCGCCGACTGACATATTGCTCTGCGCCGGGGAAATGTCCTCGCGGGCAGCCGAGCCGGACTGCGACAGAATCCGCGACGCCAATATATTCGTGTTCTCGTCGGACGGATTCCTTGAAAGGTCGGAATACATACACGGAGCCGCCTGCTCTCTGCCTCTGGTCTATGGCCGGGACTATGACATCTATGCCTGCGTCAATTTCGGCTACAAGCTGAACATCAAGACTTTGGACGAGATAAATGCACTTGTCTTTCACATAGCCTATCCTGATGACTACTCGACAGGAATGCCGATGTGCGGAGCCGTTTTCGGAGTCAGAGCCGGAAACTCAATAAGGATGCCGATTGTCAGGATGATGGCTGAGCTGAGAATCGGGATGGACCGAAGCCGTCTTAAGGAAAACGTGAAGATGGATGTCCGCAGCCTTCGAATAGGGAATTGCCCGAGGCGGTGCAGGGTGTTCTCAGAGTCCGGCGCGGGGAGTTCTGACGACTGCTTCTCCGTCGGGTTCAGCCGCAACAGCAGCGAATGTGAGATTCTGAACAAGACCGTCGAAGGCGGGAGGAGCGCGGAACTGAGTCTGTATATGCTGGAGAACATTCAGGGAGATTTTCCCCGGGAGGTGGGGACGGATTCCGACAAGGTTCTGGAGAAGGATGACCATCTTGCCGATGTCTGCTCCTACATTGAGATGGAGCTTGGCTACCATTCTCCGGAGCATTACAGCAACGGCGGGTTTCTGAAATACAGGTTCTATCTCGGGGAGTCGCGCTCCGACCTGAATGTCCGCAGGAACTGCCTCTACCACATCACCGTAGCCCCCGACGGAGACGGGCTGAACGAAGACAGCTGGAGGATTGACAGGACTTTCCTTTCCGACATGGTGAGTTTCAGCATGAAGCCGGACGGGCTTGTCGAGCCACAAATCGGGGACGAGATTCATGTACGCTGCTCATACTCCCCCGCAGGAGCGCCGTTTAAGATAGGACTCGAAGAACTTGAGGAAGGCCGTGCGCGGGGAGTATTCAACTACGCCATCGACGAGGACTGGCACGGAGTGAAACTCAGCATAGTCGGCCCCGGCGACGCGAAGGTCTATATGGAAGCCGGAGCTCCGATAAGCCAGGCGGGGCTTCTGAATATACACGTAAAGAAAAAATGATGCTATATGGTTAAGTCAATTTTCAAGTTTATGCTGCCTGCGTTAATGACGGCCGCCCTGCTTTCGTCCGGTTGCACGGAAAACCCGATGCCTGAAGGCACGAAGAAGGGAGAGATGGCCGAAGTCACGTTCAGGTTCATCTGCGAAGATACCGGCGCTCCGGTCCTGACAAAGTCCTCGATGTTCGAGGGCGAGACAGTGTCGGACATAAACCTCTACATCTGGAGGAACGGGAGCTGCATCCATCACGAATTCATAAAAATGGATTCCGACACGTACAGGATTCCCCTCGTCACGGAAACAAGCTATTCGTTCTATGTCCTCGCCAACTGCGGCAAGGCCGTAGAGCCAGACGGGAACGGCTGGATGAAGGACGAGGGCAGCATGGAAAGCCTCGCGATAAGATTTCCCGACATTTCAGAAGGGACGAAACCTCTGCCTATGGGCGCCGTCCTGAAAAACCGCTTCATCGGAGAGCCCGAGCCCAGGCTCAATGTGGAACTTGTAAGACTTGTCAGCAGAATCGTGTTCAGCTATGTGCCGGACGACAGTCTCGGAGCCTCCGGAATCAGCATCACGGATGTAAGGCTCTGCGACGCGGCTCAGCGCATGACTCCATTTTCGGAGAAATCGATGGCGGAAGACGGCGATGTGGCCGAAGGGGATTTTGCCTCGGAAGAAGACCTCCTTGCAATCAACGGCGGAGGAAGCATTGAGTTCTACGCATTCGAGAACTGCTGGGGCGATCTCCTGCCGGGAAACACAGACCAGAAGAAAAAGGTGCCGGATGAGCTGGGATATGTCACCGGTCCGACATATATTGAGGTAAGCTGCACCTTTGAAGGCAGCGGTCTTCTGACAGGAGACATCACATACAGGATTTATCTCGGTTCAGACGCGGTCAGCAATTTCGACCTTGTCAGGAATTCCTCCTACAGGATTCAGCTTTTCGGTTCACGCGACGGGCTGGACGAGGTAAGCTGGAGGATTGACAAGGATGTCTCATTCAACAACTATCTGGTCCAATGGACTATTGCGCGGGGAGCGCATGCTGCCGACAACCTCTATATAGGGGAGATGTTCCTCGGAAGACTGTCTTCGGTTGACCAGTCGGTCATATCATATTTCGGGGATAATCTTGCCGACCTGACGGACAAATGCACGATACGCTGCATCGGGAACTCTTCCGACAATCCGGGAAACGACCCGATTTCCTTCACTCCGTTCGAGATGAACGATAACGGGGAAATCATTTTCGAGGGAACCTGCCGCCGTGAATATTCAGGAGGCGAGCTGTGGCTCTGTGACGCCGGCGGGCGCAAGGTCTCCAAAATAGCATTGGGGCTGAATGTCAAGACGCCTGAGATTGTCTTATCTTCCGAAGACCGCGCCGTCACACCCGACACTGAAGAAAGGACTCCATCAGCAACAATCAACGGGAACATAGCCGACATATATGCTTACTTTTGTGACAGCAACGGGCGCAATCTGCTGGCAGATGACGGTAAAGGGTACGGATTTGCATCTGATGTGTTCAACATAAAGGTGATTGATGACAGCGCACGCTGGAGCAGCGCGAAAAAGAGCGGATGCATAAGCACATACATCTCGGACAAATACAGCGGAAGCGTCGGCGGTCTCTACGGGCAGCCATTCTGCACAGTCAATCTCAAGATGAGCAACACGGGAAAGGATGCCTCGGCAAACTCTACGCTGTGGACAATGGTCGGCACATCCGGCTGCCTCAACATAGGCATCGCGGACAATGTCCACTCAATGCACAAACAGAAAGCATTCGATGTCAGTTATTTCCCGTTCGACATCGCTTTCTTCGACAAGGCGTATGGGGGAAAGACCGCAGCGGGAAAATACGGCATAAGTTCAAGTTTCTTCTTCACCGTGTCCAACAGGTCAAATATGTCATTCAGTTTCAAATATCTTGCGCTGACACAGAGAGGCTCCGCCGGCAAGGCCCTTTTCGGCACGACAACACCTTCCGGCACGGACATATACTTCTATGATTGCCCGGCAAGCATAAACCTGCCGCCAAACCTGTCAATGCTGATGGCGGAAGCAGTCATAACCACAGTCACCTCAGGGAACTTTACATCCTGCAGGATGACACGAGCCGATGACGGTACGACAATAATCGGACTTGACAAGAACTTCAACAATCTGCTTCATGCCACATGGACGGCCGAGGCGCAGTTGACCTATGACAGATATGGATATTACAATTCAGCGCTCAGTCAGAAAACAGACGGCTTCTACAATAAGAACGGCATAACCGTAATGGTTGATTTCGCGGCCTCGAACGGCATGGCGCTGTCATACGACTTCAGCGAGGAACTTGAAGACTCCGGCGCGGAAAGCTCCTATGTCTATTCCAACGACTACGACTTCAAGGGGTGCTCATACTACTCTTCAAATGTGTATAAAGGCCACACCTATGGCGACGCGTCGCGTGTTTTCAAGAACTACAGCTACCTCACGCCCCAGAACATCTCCATAACCATGAAGAAGATGCGCGACATCAAAATAGGGATGGTAAATTCATCGCAACATCCATATTTCACACTTAAGTCAGACGGGGCGGTCAGCAACACATACATCAAGCCTTCACTGAACTGCAAGGGGTTCTGCCGAACTCATGTCCACGGGCAGAAAAAAGACCCTGTGGATTACTATCCCGAGGCAAACTACGCCCCCGACGTGACTGTCTCAAGCAATTCCGCCGGGACTCATGCCCTCGCCTATGAAGGCATAATGACACTCTTCAACACAATTTACAGCAAGACCTTCGACGATTCGAACAAGAACTACATCAAAGGTACTCCATGGCAGCATCATGCCCACCCGACAAAAGTGATTCTCGACCTCAGCTTTAAACGGGTCAATGCCTCCGGAAACTGGTATGTCTATAAGTTCGAGCCTTACACCCCCGTCAACCTTACTTATGACAACAGCGGATACAGCTCAAAATATGATGACAATCCATACACCGTGACGACTTCGATCGATTGGAAGACTATGCATGGGAGATTCTCACACAAGATTATAATGGTACATTGACATGACGGCTTCAGGGACAGTGTCTTCACAGCCACGGCGACGTGTTTCAGTCGTGATTGCAGCGACAATTCTGCTCATGAGTGTTCCGGCATCCGCTTTTGCACAGCGGCAAGACACGGGACATTTCAGGAAAGGAATCTTTGCCGGAGTCGAGATTTCGGCGGGGTTCGCGGCGGGGAAGACCCACGCGATTTCGGAGGCGCGTTCCGGAGCCGGCAGAAACAGCGGCAAGGGCCTGATGCCGGACTATGCGTTCGGGATGTTCGGAGGCTATCGTTTCCGCCCGCAGCTTGCTGTTGCCGCAGGAATCGAGGGCAGCAATTCCGTCGTCACGGGAACGACCGCGCTGCCCGTGTTCGTGAGGCTCCGGAGCGACATCCTTGACAGGAGGGTCTCCCCTATGGTTCAGATTGACCTCGGATATGCCTTTCAGTTCGCGCACTCCACGCGCACGACCTCGGAACTGTCGTTTAACGCCGAGCCCTTCCCCGAGCGCTACACTTCGCTCGGCTTCAGTTCATCAGAGGAGTATATCAACGCCTGCATTGAAAATCTCCTGAAGCGGCACGGACCGCTGTCCGAAGAAGAGTCCGTCAGGCTTGCCGCCGAAGAACGGCTGCGGGCAGCGAACCGTCTGTGCTGCTTTCCTAACGGGCAGCGAAGCTATCTCCCGGCCGAAGCGCTCGACCGGCTCGGCTGCTTCTCAAAGGACGGCTTCTTCGGAAGCCTGACCGCCGGAGTCAGCATAGCCGTCGGCGGGAAGCAAGGCAAGGAACAGGACAGAAAGCGCGGCAGGATTGCCGCCGGAGTGTCCGTCGGCCTCGCGCAATACTCCCACAGCATTCCCCTGCGGAAATCCGACAACGGTCATGTCACGATGTCCGTCCCCGCCTCCCTTCCGGACGGCACGCCGGTCATCATAGCCCGCGCCTCCCTGAAAGACAACCCCCTCCGCATCGACATCCGCCTCCGCCTAAGCCGGGAGTTCTGACCAATTTATGCCGCCCAGTTTGGACAATTATACCCCATTTTTGTCAATTATACCAGTTTTGGTGCTGCGCGATATAAAATCAAAAAGTCGCCCAACGAAATCTCGTTAGGCGACTTGAGCGGTGCGGAAGGGACTCGAACCCTCGACCTCCGGCGTGACAGGCCGGCGTTCTAACCAGCTGAACTACCGCACCAAACTTGTCAGCTGCAACCGTTTTTCCCGATTGCGGATGCAAAGGTACGCATTTTTTCACATTCTCCAAATATTTTTTCGTATTTTTGTAATCTTTTCCGACAAAAACTGCCAATTTATCCGAATTGTGGTCGTCGGGACTGTGTAGCGTTTTTAATTTTTTGTTCGACGGCAAGGGGATATGTCAGAGGAAGGAAACATAGTCATACGGGGTGCGAAGGTCAATAATCTCAAGAATATTACGGTCGAAATCCCACGCGGTAAATTTGTCGTGATTACGGGAATATCCGGTTCCGGCAAGTCTTCGCTCGCGTTTGACACGCTTTTCGCCGAGGGGCAGAGACGGTTCGCGGAGAGCCTTTCGTCGTACGCGAGGCAGTTTCTCGGAAGAATGTCGAAGCCGGACGTCGAGGCAATCGAGGGAATACCGCCGGCAATCGCCATAGAGCAGAAGGTGAACATACGCAACCCGCGCTCAACTGTCGCCACGACGACGGAAATATATGACTATCTCAGACTCATATTCGCAAAAATCGGAAAGACATATTCCCCGATTTCAGGACGGCTCGTCACGGCAAGTTCAGCCGGCGACGTGCTCAGATTCATGGATTCCATAAAGCCTGAGGGAGACACGAGCATACCCGTGTATATTCTGTCCGACATCAGATGGACGGGACGCGATGACAAGGTTGAGCTGATGCTGGCGCTGAAGGAGGAGGGTTTTTCACGGTTCTTCACGGACAGGCAGGTAAGCATCGAGGATGTGATGCGGCTTTCCGAAAGCGGTGATTTCCCGGAAAAGCTTTCGCTGCTCGTTGACCGCCTGAAACTCGGAGCGGGAGGGATTTCGGAAGAACTGGCAACAAGGCTTCATTCGTCCATACAGACGGCGTTTGACAAGGGCGACGGGAGGATGTCCGTATGCTGGCAGGATGCGGAAGGGCTTCATAATGAGGAGTTTTCAAACAGGTTCGAACTGGACGGGATAAAGTTCAGGCAGCCCGACGAGTACCTTTTCAGCTTCAACAGTCCGCTTGGGGCCTGCCCCGTGTGCGGCGGGCTCGGGGAAATCATCGGGATCAGCGAGGATCTCGTCGTACCGGACAAGAGCAGGACGCTCTATGACGACGCGATTGCCTGCTGGAGGGGCGAGAAGATGGGCTGGTTCAAGAATCTGCTGGTGAAGAACGCAGCGAAGTACGGCATTCCGATTTTCGAGCCATACCACAACCTCACGCAGGAGCAGCGGGACAAGATCTGGAACGGGTGCCCGGCGGAGAACGAGGAGGACTCAATCATAGGCCTGAACGAGTTCTTCAAGTGGGTCGATCAGAACAAATACAAGATTCAGTACAAATATATGCTGAGCCGCTACAGCGGAAAGACCGTCTGTCACGAGTGCGGGGGAAGCCGCCTTCGCAGGGAGGCGCTGTATGTGAAGGTCGGAGGGAAGAACATCCACGAGCTGCTGAAGATGAACGTCGGACAGCTGACGGAGTTTTTCAGGAATATAGAACTGAGCGAATATGACCGCAGCGTCGCGGGAAAGGCGATAGAGGAGATTCTGGACAGGCTCGACTACATCAACGACGTTGGACTGGGCTACCTCACGCTTGACCGCCGCTCCAATTCGCTCTCCGGTGGAGAGAGCCAGAGAATCAACCTTGTGGCTGCCCTCGGGAGTTCATTGGTTGGCTCGCTCTACATCCTTGACGAGCCGAGCATCGGGCTGCACCCGCGTGACACGGACAGGCTGATTTCCGTGCTGAAGCGGCTTCGGGACATCGGAAACACGGTTGTCGTGGTGGAGCACGACGAGAACATAATGAAGGCTGCGGATCTGCTGATTGACATCGGTCCGAAGGCCGGCGTGAACGGCGGGGAGATTGTGTTTGAGGGGCGGCTTGAGGATGCCGTGGAAAAAATTGAACACGCAGCTTCCGGTCGCGTGCAAAACGAGAACATCGTGCCTGACAGAAAGGAAGACAGAGACACGGAATACGGCGGCACTTCAGAGAATGAGGCTGGAGCAAATGCCTACGCCCTCAAGTCTCTTGACCGTTCTCTGACCCTCCAGTACCTCACCGGACGCCGCCCGCGCATAACCCGTCAGAAACGCGGCTGGAACTACTCAATCACCGTCGAGGGCGCGATGGAGCACAACCTCAAGGACATAAACGTCAAGTTTCCGCTCGGTGTCCTGACTGTCGTGACGGGCGTCAGCGGTTCGGGAAAGTCCTCGCTTGTGGGCGACATTCTCTATCCTGCCGTATATCGCGAAATCAACCACGCCGGTCCGGTTCCGGGAACCTTCCGGGGACTCTCGGGCAACACGGACCGCATAACCCAAGTCGAGTATGTGGACCAGAACCCGATAGGACGCAGTTCGCGAAGCAACGCCGTGACCTATCTGAAGATATATGACGACATCCGCAAGCTCCTTTCCGAGCAGCAGTACGCCAAAATCAACGGCTACACCCCGTCATTCTTCTCGTTCAACCAGGAGGGAGGGCGCTGTCCGGAATGTCAGGGCGACGGCTTCGTGAAAATCAGCATGCAGTTCATGGCCGACGTGACGATGGTCTGCGAGGCCTGCGGAGGCAAGAGATTCAAGCCGGACATCCTTGAGGTACGCTATCAGGGCAAGAACATAGACGACATCCTGAACATGAGCGTGGAGGAGGCCATCGGATTTTTCGGGGCTCAGCCGGATCCGACGGCACAGAGAATCGCGGGAAGGCTTCAGGTGCTCGTGGACGTCGGCCTCGGCTACATCACCCTCGGCCAGAGCAGCAGCACGCTCTCCGGCGGGGAGAGCCAGCGAATAAAGCTCGCCTACTTTATGCTGATGAACTCCGAGCAGACCGGCAAGGCCAAGGAGCAGAAAATCCTGTTCATCTTCGACGAGCCGACGACTGGGCTCCATTTCTATGATGTGGAGAAGCTTCTCAAGTCATTCGACGCGCTCCTCTCGCGCGGGCATTCCATAGTTGTGGTCGAGCACAACGCCGATGTCATCCGAGCCGCAGATTGGGTCATCGACCTCGGTCCCGAGGCAGGCGACGGCGGCGGCCGCGTGGTCTTCGCCGGAACTCCGGAGGACCTGCGCGGCTGCAAGGAATCCTACACGGCGAGGTATATATAAATAATTACGCCCTGTCGAGGACATTTTTCTTGAGGACAGGGGTGTGGGCAATCCAATAGACGCAGTGCTGCGGAAGAAGGCCGCAGAAGACCACGGCGAGCTTGGCGAGCACGGTCGGGACGAGTATGCGGCGGCCGTGGAGCATCGCGGAGAGAGCTTGTCGGACGAGGGTCTGCGGATAAATCATCACGCCGAGGTTGTGGGCGAGCCTGCGGAGATTCGGGGCGAGCTTGATGAGCGGGGTGTCGACGGCGGACGGGCAAATGGTAGTGACGGTCACGCCATAGTCGCGCATCTCATGCCAAAGCGACGTGCCGAGACTCTTGAGGTAGGCCTTCGTCGCGGAATAGGTTGAGATTGTCGGGTAGGGAAGATATGCCGCGAGCGAGGCCATGATGAGTATGCGTCCGACCTCTCCGGGTTTCAGATGACCGGCCCTGCGTGCCTTGCGGCTTCCTGGTTTCGCCCCTGCCGCAACGGCCGTCGCAACCCGCTCTGCTGAAATCGCTTCCGCACGCTCCTTCATATCCCCTCCGAAAAGCCGGCAGAGGTGGGTGGTGGCGAGGCAGTGGACTCCGACAATGAGGTCAACCATACGTGCCGGAGTGTTGAAGAGTTTGCTGTACACCAGCATTCCGGCATTACTTATCAGAATGTCAACGACATACCCGTTTTCCTTCGTCCAGTCGTACAGAGCCTGCGAGTTCTCGGACTTCGACAGGTCGGCATAGTACGGAACAGCAGACACGCCATATTCCGTGCGCAGCATTTCAGTGACCTTATGGTTGTCCTCGTCCCTGTTGCTGACGACGAGGATGTTGTGCCCCTTTGCGGCGAGCTGCTTCGCATATTCAAGGCCCATTCCGGACGACGCTCCTGTCACGAGGGCAAATGTGTTCTTCGGTTTTTCCATACCATTCAGTGCAAATCCTGCCGGAAAAAAACACACGCCCCGGCAAATGAAATGCAAAAGTACGAAAATATTTGCGAACATACGAGGCAAAATCACTAACTTCGCAGGTTGAGGCGACCGGATTCGGGCTTTGCCCGCCGACGCATATCTGAAATACGGATGCCTCAAGAAAATTGAATATAAATATAAGGATATGAGAAATTTATACATCACCGACACTTTGTCTCGAAAAAAGGAACTTTTTGAGCCGATTCATCCCGGGCGCGTGGGACTGTATGTCTGCGGGCCGACGGTCTATGGGGAAGCGCATCTCGGGCATGCTCGCCCGGGGATAACCTACGACGTTCTTGTGCGCCTGCTCAGGCACTTGGGGTATAAGGTACGGTATGTCAGGAACATAACCGATGTCGGACACCTTGTCGGAGACGCTGACGAGGGCGAGGACAAGATTGCCAAGAAGGCAAAGCTGGAGCAGCTGGAGCCGATGGAGGTCGTTCAGAAATACACGCTCGCCTACCACGAGTCCATGCGTTCGCTGAACGTCGCGCCGCCGTCCATTGAACCGAGAGCCTCTGCGCATATCATTGAGCAGGAGGAACTTGTAAAGAAAATACTCGACTCCGGGTATGCCTACGAGAGCAACGGCTCCATTTATTTCGACGTCGTCAAGTACAACCACGACCACCGCTACGGAATCCTCTCCGGACGCACGCTCGACGACACGCTCGAAGGGACGCGCAGCCTCGACGGGCAGGAGGACAAGCACGCGGCATACGACTTCGCGCTGTGGAAAAAGGCGGCTCCGGAGCATCTGATGAAATGGCCGTCTCCGTGGGGCGAGGGCTTCCCTGGCTGGCATCTGGAGTGCTCGGTAATGAGCGAAAAGTATCTCGGAAAGGAGTTCGACATACACGGCGGCGGAATGGACCTGATGTTCCCGCATCACGAGTGCGAGATTGCGCAGAACGTGGCCTCACGGGGATGCATCGGTGTCAAGTACTGGATGCACAACAACATGATTACCATCAACGGCAAGAAGATGGGCAAGTCGCTCGGCAACTTCATCACTCTCAGCGAGCTGTTCGCCGGCACCCACCCGCTTCTCGCCCAGGCCTACAGCCCGATGACCGTGCGCTTCTTTATCCTCCAGGCACACTACCGCAGCACGCTCGACTTCAGCAATGAGGCGCTTCAGGGCGCGGAGAAGGGACTGAAGAGGGTGATGCAGGCCTACCACGACCTCTGCTCTCTCTGCAAGGCAGCAGGCGTGGAGCACGTCGTGAAGGGCGAGAACGGCGACGAGGCCGAGGTGCTGAAATACGGCGAGTTCATCACCGACATCGCGCCTGATTCGTTCGAGGGATGCGGCTGCTCCGAGGCGGTCGCAAAGCTCTGCGAGGGAGTCTATGAGGCTCTGTGCGACGACCTCAACACCTCCGTGGCGCTTTCCGGAATCTTCGAGGCAGTGAAGATGATAAACACGGCAAAGACCGCGAAGGAAGGGCAGCCGGGACATCTCACGAAGGCCGACCTTGAGACCCTGCTTCGTCTGTTCGACGACATCGTCTTCGGCGTTCTCGGACTCAAGGACGAGGAGGTTGAAGGCGGCGGAAAGTCTATGGAAGTGATTGACGGGCTTATGGATATGGTTCTGGCTGAACGCAAGGCGGCGAAGGACGCGAAGGACTGGGCGACGAGCGACCGAATACGTAATGAACTGAATGCGCTGGGAATCGCCATAAAGGACACAAAGGAAGGCACAGAATGGAATGTGATGTGATGCGAGCAAAGGAGCGGATTGCTTCGTTACCCGTCTTGCTGAAATCCTCACAACCATAAGGTTGCTGCGGTTTCAGCCGCGCCGGGTGCCTTGCACTCCATCTCCTTATCTCACATCACTCCAAGTTGTTTATATCAGCGTGGCTTCACCAGCGTCAGTAACGCTGATTTAGAAACATGAAAAAATAAGTTGCATCAGATTTGTCAATTATTTTCGAGTATAGATTTCTTTTGGAAGAAGGAGTGTACTGGACGTACATACACGACTGATGAGAAAAGGAATATAGACAGAAAAGAATGGGAAAGATGATGCAGGTTATTTTTTGAAGGTTTCTTAATATTTACGAAGGATTTTTGAGAGATGATAAAATTTATATCTTGGAACGTCAACGGGTTGCGGGCCGTGTGCGGAAAGGGGTTTGCGGAAACATTCGCCGGGTTCGACGCCGATTTCGTGTGCATACAGGAGACAAAGCTTCAGGCGGGGCAGATTGACCTTGAGTTCCCGGGCTACCGCAGCTACTGGAACTATGCAGACAGGAAGGGATATTCCGGAGTCTGCGTATATACGAGGCTGGAGCCGCTGGCGGTGCATTACGGCATCGGGCGTGACGAGCACGACCATGAGGGGCGCGTCATAACCCTCGAAATGCCTGATTTCTACCTCGTCTGCTGCTACACTCCGAATTCGCAGAGTTCGGAAGATCCCCGGGAACTGCCGAAGAGGCTGGCCTACCGCATGGAATGGGAGGATGCCTTCCGGGAATATGTGAATGCGCTGCATGGCAGAGGCTTGGCAACCCTCGCCGGATCTTATGACACTGCGGTGAATGCGGCTTCAGGAAAAGAAGATGGACTGTTTGCCCGGACAAAGGAAAACTCACACGCGGCCGGAGGCACTCCCAAGCCGGTCATCATCTGCGGTGACCTCAATGTCGCCCACAAGGAAATAGACCTGAAGAATCCGAAGACCAACACCAAGTCGGCCGGATTCACGCCACAGGAGCGCGAAAAGATGACCGAACTTCTCGAAAGCGGTTTCGTTGACACTTTCCGACTATTCCATCCTGACGTGACGGGAGCCTACTCCTGGTGGTCCTACCGGATGAACGCCCGCGCGAAGAACGTGGGCTGGCGCATCGACTACTTCCTCGCCACCGTCGACCTCACCCCGCGCCTCGTCTCCGCCTCCATCCTCCCCGACATCATGGGTTCCGACCACTGCCCCGTGGAACTGGTGTTACAATAATTAACTATCGCAACATCCACTCCCAGGCAGGAATGACCTCGGCAGTCGTGCCATCGTCAAAGGCAAGCGTTTCCTTCCCTTCAAATGTGATGACATATCCTTTTGACAGCGAATATGCCCCCATTGCCTCTCTCAATCCGGCAATCTCACGTTCGCGTGTCTGAGGACCCGACATATTCCATGTCACCTGATACGCCTCGGTTATGCTCACGCCTTGTCTCACGATGAAATCACATTCCTTTTTACCGGAATGATAGAAGACGTCGAGACCACGGCGCTTCAATTCGACGAAGACCATATTTTCAAGGAACATTCCCCTGTTTTCCGTCGCGTTGAAACCGATACGGTTAATGATTGCATTATCCACGAAATAGATTTTCTTCGGACTCGCCATCTGTTTCTTCACGGAAGGATCGAATCTGAACAACTGGAATATGAGATAGGTCTGCTGTATATATTCAAGATAGTTCTTTATGGTTTCCGGATGCTTTATGCCGACAACCTTGCCGAGCGACGAATATGTAACGCGCCTGGTGGCATTGCTTGCAAGGTAGAACATAAGTTCCAGCATTTCCTTTTCATTGGTCAGCCCATTACGGGTCATGATGTCACGATATATGATGCTTTCGTACAACGACGAGAGATACGAGGTCGAGCCCTCCTGAATATATTTCGGGAAACCGCCGTTTGCGAGGTAGTTCGAAAACTCGTTCATTATCAGTGCACGGCCTGCCGTAGTATATAGAGTTTTGGCAGTGAGTGTCACTTCACGCATCTGCAGATACTCCTTAAAGGAAAAGGGGTATATCTCCACCTGTATATAACGACCCGTGAGATGCGTGCCGAGTTCGCGGCTGAGCATCCTGGCATTCGAGCCTGTAATGATGATTTTGTTGCCTTCGTTGTACAATCGACGGACATAACGCTCCCA
>DJPQ01000074.1 GCA_002439805.1 Bacteroidales bacterium UBA6408 | reverse complement strand
GTGACGGTGACTCCGATTGCACTCACAGGCATTTCTCTCAAGGAAACGGAGATTACTCTCAATGTTCGTGAACAGAAGACTTTGAGTCCTGTCCTGACTCCGGATAATGTCACGAGCCCTACTCTTCTGTGGAAGTCCGAGGACATTTCCATAGCCAAGGTTGAAGGCGGCGTTGTCACCGGAGTAAAGGAGGGAGAAACGGTCGTCACGGTCAGCAGCGGCGAGTTCAGCGCATCATGCAAGGTCGTCGTAAACGCCATCCCGGTCTCTTCCTTGAAGCTTTTATATGAAAATAAGGAAATAGCGGAAGGGGAAACGATAAGTTTTCTGGTCGGCGAGCAAATAAAGATTAACGCGGAAATTCTTCCGGAAGACGCCACCTACCGCAAGGTCGGCAAGTGGATTCTCCGTGATTCCGACCCCGTCGATACGACTTCGTTCTACATTTCCGGTTCCGAAACGGGAATTTATGTGACCGGAAAGCGGCAGGGCAGAACTTCAGTGACTGCCAGAATTGACGTGCCCGGGCAGGAGAACCCGCTGATTAAGACTGTGGAGCTCAAAATCCTTCCTAAGGCTGTTCCTACAAGTGACCCGAAAATCGGCGATTACTTCTATTCTGACGGAACATGGAGCGACGGCGGTCTCCTTGGCTACGAGACCGTTGACGGCATAGAATATCCTCTTTGGAATCCGACGAAGCCGGAACCGATTTCTGGCAAGAAGGTTATCGGCATAGTGTTCTCGACCGACCCGACGCGGATATCCGAGACAGAACGGAATCTCGGTTTCACCCATGGGCTCGTGCTCTGCACGAAGTCTGCACATGCTTCAGGTGCAAAGGAGACGAAATTCTCATTTGTTGATAGTTTCTCTGATTCGCAGGCATTGCGCTATCTTGACCGTGGTGTCAATGCGTCCTCCTATTATAATGACATAGAAGGTTATGACGCGACGCACGGTATGTTCAACGAGTTCCACGACCCGACTGTAGAAACCTCGCCTATCTCGCAGTTCCCTGCCATCGACTGGGTCATGAGAGGTTTTGACCCGGCTCCTGCCGAGACATCCGGCTGGTATGTTCCGAGCAGCGGCCAGCTTTGGGACTTCTTCGCAAATCTCGGCGGCGATGAAATAAGAATGTTCCTTGACGAGTACAAGAGTCAGCAGATTGATTTGTCTTATGAGTACGAGAGTTTTCTGCACATCAATAACGACCCGATGGCAATCCTCGACTATCATTGGGCTCCGATTCCGGACGGCATGAAGGACTTTCCGAGCAGCGAGGTCAGAAAAGAAACGCGGACTGGCGAGGACAAGAAATACTTCGACTACAGTTCCAGAGTCTATCAGTTCATGACTTGCAGCCTGTACGACCTTGAATGTGTACGTATGTTCTGGATTGCGACGTCTCTCAACTCCTATGTGAACAAGGCTGGACAGACGGAAAAGTTCGGAGGTGATTTCCTTCCGTACCTTGAGAGCATAAACCGGGAGATGAACTGCTATCCTGTGCTCTCGTTCTAAAGATATTTTTATTTATTCGTATCAAATATGAAAAAAGTATTATTCGCAATCGTTGCGGTTGCGGGCATTGCCTGCTCCTGCACGAAGGACCTTGAAGACAGAGTAGGGGTTCTTGAGAAGAAAGTGGCCGCGCTTGAGGAGGCGGTCAACACCAACGCAGACGCGATAGCGGAGCTGAAGACTGCTGCGGCAAATTCGGTGGCCATCGCTTCGGTGGAAAAGAAAGACGGATATTATGAGATAAAGTTCGCCGACGGAACAACCGCAAAGCTTCATGACACGAGCATCATCGGTGTCAAGGAGATTGACGGAGTCCTCTACTGGACGAACAATGGCGAGGTTCTTCAGAACAACGGCGTGAATGTGCGCGTGTCCGACGCCGCTCCGAAGTTCAAGTACGAGGAAAACACATGGAAGGTTTCATACGACGAAGGCACGACGTGGGCTGCCGTCACCTTTGACACGAAGGAGATTGCCGTGACGATGGAGGAAACTGCGGAGGAGTATGTCTTCACCATCGCCGACGTCAAGATTCACGTGGCGAAGGACAAGGCGTTCGCGCTTCACGTGGCTACAGATGAGATTGAGGTCTATGCCGGAGAAGTGATACCTTTCGCCTATACGGTGACGGGCGCGGATGACAAGACTCATGTCTATGTCGATGCGAAGGGATATGAGGTGAAGACCGTCGAGACTGACAGCGCCAGCGGTGTCGTCTATGTCACGGTTCCGGCCACCATCGCTGACGGCAGCTATGTTGTCATCAAGGCTGTCCGCAACAGTGACGGAAAGTCTTCCGCTCAGTACATAACTATAAAGAAACAGGATCCTTACGGGACCTTCGGCGGAGTGATAATCACGGACTATAACGAGTATCTTAACTGGTAAAAGGCGAAAAGACAATGAAAAAGACATTATACATTGCGGCCGCGCTCCTCGCGTTTGTAGGCTGCTCAAAGAAAGAACTGGCTCCGGAGACTGCTGTGGGAGGCCACGATATCTCGCTTTCTGTGGTTGTAGAGAACGATCCTGAAACCAGGGTGTTCTTTGACGGCGATAGCCATATTAAATTCAATAAGTTCGATAAGTTCTATGCCGGCATTGCGAATCCGTCATCACCGACGACGGCAGTGGAGGTCTCTAGTAAGAAGAACGGGTCATACAAGCGTTGTTATTCTGAATTCCAAATAGTTGACTCTTCTGCGGTGCAGCCGGTATTCCAAGGTAGTTTTTACAACATCGCTGATGCTGATTTCGTGAAGGAGTACAATCTTTACGGAATATTCCCGTTCAGCGCGGCTTCGACTTACAGGTGCGGTGAAGATCTCACCCAGTGGGCGGTGTCTCTTCCTGAAAAACAGGCATCCACACAGGAGGGCTGGGAAGGAAAATACGCTGCAATGGTTCTGAAGCCGACGCTTGTGTCCTTTGATGATGACAAAATAGTTCACGATGAGAAATACGAGGACAATGTAATAGAGGACAATACCCTTTCGGTGACATTTGCTCATCTTTTCGGATTCGCGAAACTTAAGTTTGCCGACATTCCGGAGAAGTATAAGGATGAAGTCGTCAAGACAATTGTTCTTGAGGCTGTCGGTGAAGACAAGGTGGTTGCCGGAACCTTCAAGATTGACGTGACAAAGAACGTGGATGATATAGTTCTTGACCCATATTCGGAGACGAAAAAGATTACCCTCACGGGTGACGGCAAGACCACGGTATCCGACTACACCGCATGGTTCATCATGAAGCCGGGTACATTTGACGTGAAGATTACCGTTTCCACCGCGGCCGCTGACTTCTTGTTCGAGCGTCAGGGACTTGAAATCAAGAGAAGCAAGATAGCCGCTCCGACGGTTCATCTCAAGGAGACGGACACCACTGTTTCTCACGATGTCGTTCTTGCCGATGGCGAGACTTGGACTGTCGGTGAATTTGATGCCTACGGAAACTGCCTCACTTCATATAGTCCGCTCAAGGCTTGGGGTACAGGGGAGAAGAAGATGAATTTCTTTGTCGAATATCCAGGTTCAGTTAACGGCAACTATCCGTCTTCGCAGTCAACGGATTACGACTACTTTGTTCAGCAACTGTCAAACAAGCCTCTTCTTGGCGGTCTGATAGTTCTTTCTTCCGAGGCTGAATTCAGCGGTATGAAGATGATAAAGACTAATTTCGGAATCTACACTGCGGACGCGACTGCCGATTTCTCTGTCGTTACTGAAAAGGATGGAAAGGAAACGGTGGTAGGAACTGTGACGGTTACCGGAGACGGAACTAACGTGAAAGGACAGGACTATTTCTTCTCAGTCCCTGATGCCGGTCAGGCCGGAAAGCTTAAGATAAAGGTGAATAAGCTCTCCGATGATGAGGCAAGGCCTTATCTTGGCGCGCTGGTCATCAATCCTGCGCCGGAGATTGTCTTTGATGCAAAGGAAATCAAGGTTGCGAAGGCTGCGGCTACCGGTGAGTTTACTTGCGGAGTCTTTGCTGCGGAAGGTGAGCCTACTGTCACTTTCTCCGACGATGCAAAGGATTGGCTCAGCAATGTCACTTACAAGGAAGGCAAGATTACATACACTGTGGCCGAGAATACGGGCAAGAAGCGTTCTGCTGTAATCACCGTCTCTGCAAAGGGGCTCTCGGAGGTTTCTGCCAGCATCAAACTGACTCAGGCAAGCGCCACGGAGGTCGAGTACAAACTTTCTGTGACGGCCAAGGATGTAAATGCTGCCATAGCTGCTGCAAAGACTTCCGGTAAGACATTCTCTGATGTTGATACTTTCACCGGAAACTTCAAGGCGACGGCCACGGATGGTACCGACAAGTCAGTTGACGTTGAGGTGAAGTTCGGCAATCTCAGATTCAACTCAGTTACTGATGACGTGTTCATGATAAACGGACAGTTGTCGCAAATCGCCGTGACTTCTGCACTTGGCTTCGTGGAGCAGGTTGTGATTGTGGCCAGCAAGAAGCTTAATGACACGGCGACTTCATACTCTGACCTTGCAGTCAAACTTTCATCAGACGGCGAGAACTGGAGCTATTATGGCGGAAAGTATGAGAGCGGAGATTACTACACGAGCACGCTCACTAATGAGGACGAGAGTCTGACATGGTTCCAGATTAACTGCAACGCTTGGAGCGCAATCTCGTTCAAGAGTTTTGCTGTTACTTTTGTTGTTGATTAAACAAATGCGATGGGTTTTAATATAACTGGAAAATATTTTCGGATGATTGTGGCTGCGGTTTTGACCGCAGTCACAATTTCCGCTTGTGAAAAGGCTGCTGAAACTGAGTCCGATTTGATAAGGGTAGCGGGGAGCAGCGTCATGAAGATCGGGGCGGAGGCTGCCGACGTGACCGTTCAGTACATCGTCAGCGGCACAGTGACCGGAACCGTTTCTGTTACTACCAATGCTGACTGGCTTACGGTCGTGACCGACGCTGAAGTGAAGTCCGTAGGGAAAGAGCCGGAGAGCGTGACTCTCAGGGCTGCGGCCAACACTACCTCGGGAAGCCGTAATGCGGTAATTTCCCTTGGTATGGCCGGAGCGAAGACCGTGCGGGTCACCGTGATACAGAGTTCGGGAATCGACTATGTCACGCCGTCCGGGATGTCCTTCGACCTGTCAACCGCCGGCGTGACCGAGTCTTCCGTGACCTACACTGTCGCTCCGAATCTCCAGGACCGCTACTATGTGTTTGCATTCATCCATGCGGACGAATGGAACGAGTATGACGCCAACCGCAAGGCATACGTTGACAAGGCTGTGGCCGAGATGAAGGAGGTTGCGCGGAAGTATGAGGAAAAATATGAGGCACCGTTCAACCTCGCAGGTAAACTCTACAAGGGCTACCGCTCGACGACGCAGAACGGGCTTGACCCCGACACGGATTACTGCCTTGTCGCCTTTGACCTCAGTCTTTCCTGGAGCTACAGCGGAAATGTTGTGGTCACACGTTTCAAGACCGGAACGGTTCCTCCATCGTCTGACGCCTTCTCAATCTCGTATGACGAGAGCAGTTATGTCGTGACCTTCAATGTCTCAAAGGGGATTTCCGGAAAGTTTTGCTACGGTTTCGCTCCGGTTGACACGTGGGATGGTGCCAAGACGCCGCGTGAACTTGTACGCAGGTATATCGAGAGCTCTTCGAGCATACCGACTTACGACACAAAGGAGACAGATTATGCCAAGTCGCTGCCGTTTAACTCGTATGCTAACGTAACGGACAACTCTGACTGGGTTGCTTTTGTCTATAGCTACAATGCTTCGGCTGGCACCGCCTCCAACATAGCATGGCTTCAGTTTCACTTTTCGATGAAGCAATAAATGACGGGGCACCAGTCCCCGGTGTTGATGAACATATAATTACGCGTATTATGAGATTTCATGGAACTGGCTGTCTTCTTCTGTGCTTGGCTGTCACTATTTTTTCTGGAATAGTGTTTTCTTCCTGCACCAAGCCTGCCGGGGAAGACGATGAAAACTATAACTCTTCATTCACCGTCAATCCCAAAGTACTCAAGGTCGGAGTGGCCGGCGGAGAGGTTACTGTTGACTATGCCATAAACGGCCCGATGGAGGGCGGCATCGCTCAGGTTACTGTCGGCAGCCCGTGGATCCATGTGCGGAGTGTCTATAATTCGGAGTTCACCTGCATTGTCGATGCCAATGACAGCGGCAGGGACCGCACCGGAAAAATCAGCCTCCGCTGCTCGGGCACAAAACCGCTCGATTTGACGGTGATTCAGGGCACCGGTGGGGGCGACTCACCTATATACCGCAACTTTAGGATAGAGGTCAGTGACGTGACTACTTCAACCTGCCGCGTGCAGGTCACTCCGGTGGATGCGGGGAAAACCTATATCTGGACACCGGTCCGCGTGGCGGACTATGAGAAGGAAACGCCCGAGATGCTGATAAAGGCCTGTATAGAACAGGCTGAGTCCTTGGCCGTGACTGCCGGAACAACTCCGGACAAGTTCCTTTCTTCCGGGATTCTGGACACACAAAAACTTGATGCGTCCATGCGCCCGCAGCTTTTTGACCGCACGGATTACTATCTGGCAGTCTTTGACATAAGTTACGACAAGTCCAAGAAGAAGTTCTCCTACAGCGGCGACATCGACCTGCTCAAGTTCCGGACTTTGTCTGCTCCGGCATCGGACATGAAGTTCGAGCTCCGCTATGACAACGGAACCCTGACAATCCAGCCGGACAAGGCAGACGAGACGTATGTGTTCAACTATGTGACAAAAGAAGCCTGGGAGTCTGTGGACCCCGATTATGCGGCGCAGTATTATATACTTTATGCCACAAAGAAAGGCAGTCTTGAAGTCTGTCAGAACTTGTTGCGGAAGGATTTGACACAGGACACCGAAATGGAGCGCGGTACGGAATATGTCGCTTTTGCCGTCGGCTACCATGTCTCCGAGACTGACGGCGGGCTTACGACGGAAGTGAACTATATCGAATTTACATATTGATGATATGAACTTTAATTTTAGAAATCTTTATCCGCTGCTTTTCGCTGCGCTTGCCGTGACGGCGTCCTGCTCGAAACAGAATCTTGCGGAAACTCCCGGAGACACAGGAAAGTCCGGGCCGATTGTAATTAATGAGGCGGATGCCTTCGATGCCGTGGGCGGTGAGCTCCTGATTAAGCTGAAGCCGGTGCGGGATGTCTCGACAAAGTCTTCCGGAAGCGCGGATGACGCGATGACCGGCACACGTGAGGTCGCGGAGGTTCTCGGCGGCCTGGGGCAGTTCCGCCTTGAGAGGCTGTTCCCGGAATGCGGGAAATTCGAGGCGAGGACAAAGGCTGAAGGGCTTGACTGCTGGTACATCGCAAGCTACGACAAGAAGCTTGTCAGCCGCGATGTGGTTCGCCAGCTTAAGAAATGCGGAGCCATAGAGTACATCGAGTACCCGACGAAAATCAAGTCTGCGGATGAGAATCCCTTTGCTCCGTTTACTGCGGTTCCGGAGAGAATCGCTCCGGCAAAGGCGGCCGCAAGGAGAACCGCCTCATTCCCTTTCAACGAGAGCGAGGACGTGCAGCAGCGGCAGTGGCACTACAACAACACCGGCACTGTTTTCGGAAACGAGAGCCTTGTCGGGGCAGATGCAGACGTGTGGGCGGCGTGGAACCTGTCGCAGGGCAATCCGGACGTCATAGTCGCGGTCATTGACCAGGGTGTAAAGTGTGATCATGAGGACCTCGCCGACAATATGTGGGTCAACGGCGGGGAGATTCCCGGCAATGGAATTGATGATGACGGGAACGGATATGTGGACGATGTGCACGGCTACAATTTCATAGACAACAGCGGAACCATAACTGTGTCCGAATCACTCTATCATGGGACCCATGTCGCCGGAACCATTGCTGCGGTGAACAATAACGGCAAGGGTGTCAACGGCATTGCAGGCGGTTCGGGGAAAGGTGACGGTGTCCGGATTATGAGTCTCCAGACTCTCGGATCCGGCGACAACGGCTCTTCCGGGGCCGGACTCGGAGGCGCGGTGCGCGCCATGAAATATGCGGCCGACAACGGCGCAGTCATCTGCCAGAACAGCTGGGGCTACAACTCCAAGGTGAGTTGGAACACGTGGACACGGAGCTCATACGGGGCGCTCAGACGTGCGATGGACTATTTCATCAAGTATGCCGGCGTTGACGAAAACGGCAATCAGACGGGCCCGATGAAGGGCGGCCTGATTATCTTTGCCGCAGGCAATGACGGCGTCAACTACGACAGCTATCCGGCTGCGGACAAGAAGGTGGTCAGCGTGGCTGCCTGCTCATACTATGGCGTCGCGTCAGTCTATACGAATTACGGAAGCTGGATTGACATTACCGCCCCGGGAGGTGACACGACCCTTTCGGACGCGACATACGGCGGAGTCTATAGCACGACTGTGGGCGAGAACGGCACGGATGCCTACGGATATGCGCAGGGAACTTCGATGGCCTGCCCTCATGTAAGCGGCGCCTGTGCGCTCGCGGTTTCTTACTATTACGGAAAGGACAAGCGTAAGGGACTTACGCCGGATGTGCTTCGTGCCGCGCTGCTGAGCTCCGCGAGACCGTTCACTCAGTATTTGTCAGAGGCATATATCGGAAATATGGGAGTCGGGATTCTCGACACCTGGAATCTTCTCCGGTATATGGACTACACGGGGGACATCCCGTCAAAATTCATCAAGGTAGGGGGGACTGTCACGGTTAATCTCAAGGCATATTTCCCCGCAGTTCAGGTGATTTCCTACAGTAATTCCGCGCCTGATGTCGTCGGAGTGGCACTGTCCGGGGACAGTCTCCTGATTACCGGGCTTGCGGAGGGCGATGCGGTCATCACCCTCTCTGACGGCAAGGCACTTTACAAGAACCTCGAAATAATTGTCAGCAAATGAGAAGATTTCGTTCAGAAAGAATTTACCTCGCGGCATTCGTTGCCGTGCTGGCCTGCTCCTGTGTTAAGGATAATGTTGCGGAAATGGACGACGCGGAAAAATTGCCCGAGCCTCGCGCTGTCGTGAGCGACATGGGCTGCGCCTCTTTCAAGGTGTCGTGGGATGCCGTCACTGACGCCGGCTCATACACCTATGTTTTCAACGGTGGAGACACACTCACGACAAAGAAGACATCGCTTATGTTTACGGATTTGTCTCCGAAATCGGAATATACCTTCGCGCTGAGGGCTGACGCCGGGAACAACGGCACTCGCCGGAACTCCAATTTTGTCAATTTTCGCATCGTCACGGATGATATAACGGTTCTTGACACGCCGGTTCCCGAGGCGGTGGCTACATATGTGTCCAAAACGATATTCCGGTGGGAGCCGGTTTCAGGGGCGACTTCCTACGAGTATTCGGTGGGTAACTTTACGGGGACATCCACAAAGTGCATGGTGGAATTGAGCGGGTTTGAACCTTCCACGGAATATGTGTTCCGGCTAAAGGCCTTGTCTGAAGAAAAATATGTCAATGACTCGGCCGAGGCAAGCCTGAAGTTCGTGACCCGCCCGGCTTCGGATGACATCCCTCAGATTGTATGCTCGCACGTGGAGACCGGAGCCGACTACACGACTTTCAATGTCTATGCCCTGCCGGATTTCCGTTATCTCTATTTCTGCTGGCCGGAAACTTATCTTACCGGAATGTCAGACACCGAGATAAGGGATATGTATCTGAAACTTTGGCTTCAGGCCCTGAAAGACGAGGGAACTGATGTCTCCACGGGAGTTTCGCAGTACTCGTATTCCGGAACATCATCCTATGTCGGTAGTCAGCTCTGCTCCGAACTGACCTATCGCGTCGGGGTTTTCGGCGTGGACAAGGCCGGCAATGCGGTTACTCCTCTCTATGGCTACACGACGAAGACACTCGCCGAGAACAGCTCGCCGTTGCCGGACTACTCAGGGGCGGACTGGTTCATGCAGGGGCTGATGCTGCCTACGGGCACGGGAAGCGTCAATGCCACGAACTGCCTCGGTCTTTTCTGGATCGGAAAGGATGTGACGAGGGTAGTATCCATACTCACATCGACGCGGTCGTACAAGAACTACTTCGCGTCCACTCCGGACTTATTCGCGGAATATGTCGCGGAGTATGGCACCGTCACGGAGGATGCGGTGTCGCTTGCCGGAATAAATTCAGACAATGGATTCACGGCGACGTTTCAGGGGCTCTCGTCGGCGACAAGCTATACGGCCGGTGCAGTCGTCACGAATTCGGCCAACGAAACGGCCTTCTTCCTCAATTCGATGCCGACGAGGTCTTCGACCAGCCATGTGTCATGGGCAAACGTCACGTTGGGAAGAAGCACGCAGCATCCGACCGAGTCTTCGCTCGCGGCGACGTTCAACATTGCCTTCGACCCGGCCTCCGAGCCGTACAATTTCCATGTGTCCGGCATCAGGTACTGCTTCTGCAAGTACAGCGAGCTGGATGAGAACAAGAGCTCGGAGCAGATTGTCCGTGAGAGCGGGGTCGATATGCCGCAGTCAAGCATTGACCTTATGAACATGAGCGGTACTCTGTCGATGATTTTCGGAATCGACGGGACTCCGCTTGAGCCGAGAACGAAATATGCCCTGCTGGCGACATTTACCGAGCGCAACGGTGACACCGTCACTAGCGCTGCCGCCGCAACGACGGCAGTGTCGGCGACAAAGTCGGCGACAATCTCGCCATCTGTGTATGGAAAGCCTTCCGGACGCATATTGTTCAACGCCCCTGCGATTATTGACATCTATGAGCCTATCGGCACAAATGAACGGTGAAGTCTGGCAGATTAAGAGAGAAATTTATGAGAATCAAATCATTATATATTGCGGTTTTGTGTTTCCTGCTGTCGGCCGTTGCGGTGTTCGCGCAGCAGGAGATAACGGTGAGCGGACGTGTCGTCGATAAGGACGGTATGCCGATAATAAGTGCGGGCGTGTTCGTGAAGGGGACGTCTCAGGGTACTGTCACCGACTTTGACGGGAATTATGTCCTGAATCAGGTTCCTGTCGATGCGGTACTCACGGCGACCAACCTCGGATATGCGGAGAGCGAGCGCCCCGTCGATGGAAAGTCTGTGGTCGATTTTGTTCTTCAGGACGAGTCCGTTGTTCTTGATGACGTCATTGTCGTGGCTTATGGTACGGCGAAGAAGGAATCCTTCACGGGCTCTGCGAGCGTGGTAAAGGGCGATGAACTCAGCAAGCGTCCTGTCGGAAACCTGACTAAGTCGTTCGAGGGAACCGTCGCCGGCGTGCAGGTGACTTCAGGAGGGGGACAGCCCGGCGAGGGCGCGTCTATCATGGTGCGTGGCGTCGGCTCTGTGAACGCCTCCTCGACTCCTCTTTATGTGGTCGATGGCGTTCCTTACGACGGAGCCATAAGCTCAATCAACCCCGGTGACATAGAGACTATGACTGTTCTCAAGGATGCTTCCGCAGGTGCGCTCTATGGCGCTCGCGGAGCAAACGGAGTCATAGTCATAACTACGAAGAAGGGCAGCGCGGACAGGATAAACATTAACTATAAGGGCAATTTCGGCCTGGCTTCGCGGGCGCTTCCGCGTTACGACCTCGTGAATATGTCCGAGTATGTGGAACTGACCTACGAGGCCCTGAGGAACTCCGCCCAGTATGCGAAGAACGGCGGCATGGACTTCGAGGGCGCGAGCGCATACGCTGCGGCGCACCTCGGCGAGGCGATAGGCGGTCTGAAGAATCCGGAGTATTACAATCCTTACAAGAACTACACTTGGGAGACGCTCAT